>JANWLI010000047.1 GCA_025450975.1 Candidatus Kapaibacterium sp.
CACCTTCAGTGGGGAGCTGTGGGCGGAATTCCGAGTCCCTTGTGTCAATGTCCTAATTCTCACTTGATGACTAAATTCGAACAACCTTGAGAATTTACACCACTCGTGGTGGCAAGTGGGGTCGGAGAAGTCGTTAGTCCTAGTCTTTAGTCGTTAGGAAGAATTTACACGCTTTCTATCGTCATTCTGAGCGGAGATAGCGAAGCGACCGTAGCGAAGAATCCCCTGATGTCTTGTAGACTGCCACAATTTACACATCCTGGTTAATCCCTTAATCCCATCAATCACGGTCAAATTTACACCCACGTGGATCAGGGTAAGCTAACACGTTATTTTTCAATGTACTGGCTGTGCACCTCACACCTTTCCTTCTTATTGGAAGGGAGATGTATCAGTTTAAAACAAACTTGCTCTCACTTTAATTAAATTATGAAAACTAGTTTACCGCTGGATGACAAATTTAGTCGTCTGGGACTTCTCATCAAAGCTGATGGTTGCCGTATAGACACCCGGAATAAGGTGAGCGATATCGATAGATGCATCGCCACCGGTAACATCTTTTGTCAGGACGATCTTGCCGGTAACATCGGCGATCGTAATTTGAGCAGCAACTACATCCGCCAGCTTCACATGCAGGACATTTGATGCCGGGTTAGGATAGATACTTCCCAAATGAACCTCGGCAGTACTTTCAACAGAACCATCTTCGGGCACAAACTTAAATATCTGACTTCCGTTATTTACATACCTCACGACGTACAGTTCATTGTTCTGGTCGACCCCAAAGGAGGAGATGCTTGCACCCGGGATCCTTGTAATGGAATCCATTATTGCTGTCTCGAGCCCTTCGTAGGTCAGTGTAAACACTTTCGCATTAAGATCGGCAAAGACATACTTGCCATACAAACTTGGCACTGCTGAGCCACGATAGACATAGCCGCCGGTAACTGAAACTCCGTGGAAACGAGGTCCCTGATTTGCACGGTGAGGATACGCACAAAGCGGCGATTGAAATCCAGTTGAGTCACAACCGCTCGAGGGACTAAAACAAGCGTATCCTTCTTTTACTCTCCAGCCATAGTTACCACCATTAATGATCGTATCGACCTCTTCCCAATTCCCTTGGCCGACATCGCCTGCCCAGAATGTTTTCGTTACAGGGTCGAAGCTGCAACGCCAGGCATTGCGTAACCCGTAGGCATAGATCTCAGGCCTACCACCACCGGACGCAAATGGGTTTGAGGGTGGGATATTATACGGATCGCCACTATTGACGTCAATACGGAGGATTTTACCAAGTAGCTCGTTCTTATTCTGTGCGCGATTTCCCGGATCCCCGCCCGAGCCTCCATCGCCGAACGAGGTATAAAGATAGCCGTCGGGACCAAATCCGATCCACCCTCCATTGTGATTCTCGTAAGGTTGTGCTACCTCAAGTAAGATCTTCTCCGTTGCCAAGAGGACTGTGTCTTTAAACACCCCGCTTGCCTGATATCTCGCGATGAATGATTTAAGACTTCCCCCGGATGAAGAAGTGTAGTTCACATACAAAAAACCGTTCTCAGTAAAATTCGGATGAAATGCAAGACCGAGTAATCCCATCTCGCCACCAGATTGCGAAACTCGACTGCGGAGATCGATGAAAACTTCACGGGTTGAAACAGTAGGCGTATTATTAAAAATATACGCAAGTCCAAGCTGTTGAACCAGAACCAGCCTGTTACTCCCATCAGGGACGTGCTGCAGATCAACAGCAGCTGCAAATCCCGGCATGTTGGGAAATGCCTGTGTTAATTGGTATGGCTGCGCATTTGCAGTAATGGCAGTAAGGATGAGCAAAAGAATCAACGTGTGTTTCATGCAGTCTAAATGGTTATCGCTAAACAAAGTTACAGATTCAAATACAGTTCGATCGGGCAGTGGTCCGAGCCTTCAACTTCCATACGGATCTTCGCGTCAGTTACGAGGGGCACGGTATCAGGAGATATCCAGAAATAATCGATACGCCAGCCGATGTTGCGCAGACGCGCTCTTGTGTACTGATCCCAGAAGGTATACTGCTCCGGCTCCTGATTAAACTTCCGGAAGATGTCGACGTAGCCCATCTCCGTGATCTTATCGAGCCAAGCGCGCTCTTCCGGAAGAAATCCGGTGACCTTTGCATTCTCCTTCGGGCGGGCGAGATCGATCTCTTTATGTGCGGTATTGAAGTCGCCGGTGGCGATGATCTTCTTCCCCTGCTTGCGAAGAGCTTCCCATTGTGCGAGGATCTCTTCGTAAAAGTCAAGTTTGTAGCGTACACGCTCGGGGCCGCGGCCGCCGTTCGGGTAGTAGCTGTTATCGAGGACGAAGTCGCCGAAGTCGATGCGGATCGTGCGGCCTTCGACATCATATTTCGGATTTGCAAGACCAAGCTGTACATTCTTCGGCTCGAGCTTCGTATAAATAGCTACGCCGGAATACCCTTTCTTTTCTCCGGAATAAAAATGGCAGGTGAAACCGGCAATGTTAAGTAACTTCTCGCTTAGCTGTTCGGTATGTGCTTTCGTCTCCTGAATACAAAGAATATCGGGATTTTCCTTTTCGACGAACTCGATAAACCCTCTGCGTTCGGCCGCACGAATACCATTAACATTCCAGGAAACGATCTTCATGTATGATAATTAGGGATACTCTAGAGCCACAAAATTACGGACAACTTGCGACGACCTGCAGCGGGATGAGAAACGGATCTGCGTTGCGACTTGAGATAACTTCGATCGGATCGCCGACAACAACTTCCCCATCGATTGAAGTAAGCATAACGCGAACTAACTCTGCACCCGCCTCAACAGGCCTGCTAAGACGCACACGAACATAGTTCTCCGTAAAACCTTCGTTCGTTTCACCTTCGAGAAGTACTGTTGCGACGCTACCGACTTGTGAGCGGTAGAATGCTGCCTTTTTCTTTTCTGAGAACATTCTCAGGATCTGGCTTCGGTCTGAGCGAATATGCTTCGGGACTTTATTTTCGATAGCAAGTGCCTTCGTCCCCGGTCGCTCACTATACGAGAAGACGTGGAGGTAGCTGATATCGAGCGAGTCGAGAAACTCCTTGCATTCGAGAAAATCTTCGTCGTTCTCGTCCGGAAAGCCGACGATGACGTCGACGCCAATACCAGCATGCGGCATAAGCTCTTTCACTCGTTCGATACGGCTGCGATAGAGCGTAGTGTTATATCTGCGCTGCATGAGACGTAGGATGCGATCTGAACCCGACTGCAGCGGAATATGAAAATGTGGACAAAACTTCTTGCTGTTGGCTACAAGCTCGATGATCTCATCGCGCAAGAGGTTCGGCTCGATGGAGCTGATGCGAATGCGGGCCATGATCTCGTCGTCTGCTTCGATCGCTTTGCAAAGCTCGTAGAAATCTGTTCCGGTTGCCTGACCGAAGTCGCCGACGTTGACTCCGGAGAGCACAACTTCATGAAAGCCATCGCGCGTGAGTCTGCGAAGTTCGGAGATGATGTGCGGAACATCTGCTGAGCGTGATGCACCGCGTGCCTGCGGGATCGTGCAGTAGGTGCAGGTATAATCGCAGCCATCCTGTACTTTCAGGAATGCTCTGGTCCGCTCGGAAGTATCGGTCGTAGCAGCAAGGTGATAATCGACAGCTTCTTCGATCGGGGAGCTGAATATCTTCGGCGCTTCGAACTTCCCCGTCGGATCTATATACGATAGGATGTCAAACTTCTCTTTCGCGCCAAATACGGCGTCCACGCCTTCTATGCTGGCGATCTCTTCGGGGCGAAGCTGGGCGTAGCATCCCGTGACTGCCACGAAGGCATCGGGGTTTTCACGAAGCACCCGGCGGACAAGCTGGCGGCATTCTTTCTCGGCATTTGCAGTAACCGAGCAGGTATTGAGGAGAAATACATCGGCATCGCGCCATGAGCCGACGGAGTCAAATCCGGACGCGCGGAATTGCTCGACGATGGTCGAGGTCTCGGCATTATTGAGCTTGCAGCCCAGGGTATGTGCGGCGATGCGCATGCGGGTCTACTAACGACGAGACCCTGCTGAGCGTTTCGACTGGAGAAATGCCCTTAATAAATGAAATTTTCAGGCCTATACACACTGTTCTCTAGCGTTTCATTGTAAATCCAGCTGCCACTCCAGGAAACAGATATCTCCGTCAGCATCGTCGAGTACGTCCCACAGCTTCACAAAGAGGTCTGGGACGCCTTCGTCGAACGCTCAATGAATGGGACGGTCTTCCATAAACAGCAATTCCTTTCGTACCACGCGCCGGGCAAATTCTCGTTCAATCACCTGCTGTTCTATCATAATAAGGAGCTGATCGCAGTCCTGGCAGGTGGGATTCGTGGTACTTCGTATGAGTCGCCACTCGGCGCGAGCTACGGATCGTTCGTCACGATGGATATTTCTGCTGACGAAGCGCTGGCGATCGTCCATGCGTTCGAGGAGTACATTGCCGCTCGCGGCGTCAAAGATGTTTTCCTGACAAGCGCTCCGGTGATCTACCAGCCGATCATTACGCAGAATCTGGACTTTGCTCTGCTCTATCGTGGCTATGCGTATCAGCGACACTATATCTCGCACACGATCGACCTTAGCGGCGAGCAGCCGATCCTCGACCGTTTTCATCCGACGGCACGCCGTCATTACCGTCATGCCGAAAAGCAGACAGGGCTTGTCGTCGAGGAGATCGCACAGTCAGCGCTCCCCGGCGAACTTGCAGAGTTCTATCCGATCATGGTGGAGAATAAGGCACGGCTGGGCACAACGCCTACGCATTCGCTCGACGATCTTTTAAAATTAAACGAGCTACTTCCCGATTTGCTGAAGCTCTTCACGGCACGACTTTCCGGAGAATTGATCGCTGGCTTCCTATTATTCCGTGCAAATGCTCGTGTGGCGCTCAGTTTTTATCCGATGATGCGCTACGACTTCGAAGAGTATAAGCCGATGTATTTGCTCTCGCAACGAGCGATCGAATGGGCTAAGCGCGACGGATATGCGTTTTTCGATCTTGGTGTTTCGCAGGATACGTCGGACGATAATCCGATGACACCTAAACTCTCCCTTATCCGCTTCAAAGAGAAGTTCGATTCACGCGGTTTGCTACGCTCTACCTTATGGAAGAAGTACGACTAACCCGCCAGCGCTCCATACGACTTCTGTTTCTCGGTGATATCGAGACCGACCGGCGGGTTAAGAACTTCATCCGCTACTTCAATTCGCGTGGGTGGTACACAGAGCTGCTTTGCTCGACCAGAAGCGGACAAGTGCAGGAAGAACTCTCGGCCGAACTTCACGGCCGCGTTCACCCATTGAAGCGACACGACGGGCCACTGATGTTCTACGAACATCACAGCTACCTCATGAGCCAGCTGCGTACACTGCCTTCGCTTGATGTTACGCTGGCTTGCGATCTCTACTCGCTTCCTGCAGGCAGGTATGCCAAGTCAAAGGGACTGACACAGCATCTGAGCTATGATGCACGTGAAGTCTATACCGGATTACCAACTGTCGTTCGCAAACCGCTGGCTCGCTGGTTTTGGAAGTGCGTCGAACGCAAAGGCTTGAAGGCTACGGATTCGATCATTGTCACAGGCGCGCTCGATGCAGGTGCCATCGAGAAAGTCCACAACATACTTCCGCGCAGCTTCCTGGTGCGCAACATTCCGCTGCGTACGCAAAAACCCGAGCGCAACAACTACCTGCGCGAGCATTTCGGGATCGATCCGAAAAAACGTATTCTCGTCTACGTTGGCGGCATTCAGCGCGATCGCGGCCTCGGCCAGATGGTTAACGCAATGAGTGCACTCAAAGACGAGGCAGTCTTCGTCATGATCGGTGACGGAGAGCTACGCGAAGGATTACGTTCCGTTTGTAAAAATGCCGGCGTGAGTTCTGATGTCTACTTTCATGATCCGATCCCTTCCGAGCAAGTGCTATCGGTTCTGGCATCGGCTGATATCGGCGTCGTCCTTGTTGACACCGATGCTCCGAGTTATGCGCTGGCGCTCCCGTCAAAGATCTACGAGTATCTCTTTGCCGGCCTTCCCGTCCTCGCCTCGCCGATGAAGCAGGCGATGAAGGAATTTGGTGGACATGAGGCGATTCGCTTCGTAAAGCTTCACGATGAAGCGGCCGTCATCCGCGGCGTGCGCGAGTTACTGCCTCTGGCGCATTCCGGCGACATTCTGAAGTGGCAGGATGAAGCGATCCATAAGTACGCGTTCGAATACGATGCTGCCCCATACGTCGACTATCTCGAAGAGCGTACTCCATGATCTACTTTCTGATCTTCCTCCAACAAGCCATCGCGAGCATGACGCACATCATCGGGCAGGATGTTGCGCGTGAATCTTCGCCGCCCCTGATCCTGCTGCTGCGGGCTACGATCGCATCGGCGATCCTGCTCGCTGTCACGATGGCGATCGAACGCAGATGGAATTTGCTCGACGGCTGGACGAAGAAAGACATCCTCCGCCTCTTTGTCATCGGCTTTCTCAATATTCCGATCAACCAGTTTCTCTATCTCGAAGGACTGCGTTTCACCACACCTGCTAACAGCGCCTTGCTCTATGCACTGACGCCGGTGATCGTCTTCATCTGCGCGCTGATCGTCCACCGCGAGCGTGAGAGCTGGAAGAAGTGGCTGGGCATTGCGCTTGCACTTGGCGGTACTGCGTTGCTCATCTTCGAACGCGGCGCATCGTTCGAATCAACATATACGAAAGGCAACATTCTCATCTTCATTGCCGTGATCGCCTGGTCGCTCTTCACATTTCTCGGAAAGCCGCTGATCGAGAAATATGGCGCGCTTCGAACGACGGCGCTTCACATGCTTGCCGGTACGCTTGTGTATCTACCGATGGGTTTCTTTCTCTCCGACCTGACAGAGCTTTCTGGACTTAGCAGTACTTCCTGGTGGGAGATCATGTACCTTGCCGTCGGCGCATCGTGCATTAACTACTTTTTATGGTACTATGCCCTTGGTAAGCTGGAAACGAGCAAAGTGGCGATTTTCCAGAATCTGCAGCCTGTGCTGACGACGACGATCGCCCTGATGCTGGGAAGAGTCGTCCTGACGGCCGAGCTATTCGGTGGCGGCATTGTAACATTAGTAGGCATCCTTATCGTACAATTTGCCTAATGATACCTCCATCGTTCCCCATTCGGATTCTGCTAGTGTTGTTTGTCTTTGTCGTTAGTTGTAAGAAGGAAGAGCCACCGCCACCTCCTAAGCCAACACCAGTTCCTACACCCAAGCCTGAGGTAAAAAAACCAGATACCTTAAGATTCGATGTCGTGGCTATGAAGGGCTTTTCGTCTTTGAAAGAACTCGACGACAAACTCGGCCCCGAGAAGATGTTTCTCCTCCTGAAGGTTAACCGCCTCGACCGCGCACATATCCGTGACAACGATACGCTCATCGTGCCGACGTTCTTCGACGAACGCATCACGCCATTTCCGGCCACACTTGAAGCTGCGAAAGAGATTCATAAGCTGCTTGTCGTCTCACGCCGCGCACAGGTGTTTGCTGCCTATGACTCAGGTATGCTCGTTCGCTGGGGACCGACAAGCACCGGGAAAAAGAAAACGCCAACGCCTGATGGCCTCTATGCCGCCAACTGGAAGAAGGACACTGCCATCAGCACGGTCGATCCCTCATGGATCTTGCCGTGGTGCGTCAATATCCATAACACGGATGGTATCTCGTTTCACCAGTTCGATCTTCCCGGCTATCCGGCAAGCCATAGCTGCTTACGTCTGCTCGTTGAGGACGCGCGATGGATCTTCGACTTCGTCGATATCTGGCGACTTACTAAGGACGCACGGCAAATTCGTGCACATGGAACACCAGTCATCATATTCGACGATTATCGTTACGGCGGGCCGTTCATTCGAAAGCAGATCATAAAAAATCCAGCTGAGCACTTCGTGTCGACGGCCTCACTCGACAGTGTACTTACCATTCACAAACCGGAAATAATAAATCGGCAGACCGAGCGTCTGCGAATTTTACAAGAAGATTCGAGTAAAGTGTTAGCGAAACCACTCTAAGCTCTTTATTTAAGTATTTTATAGGCGTCGAGTTTATTGGATCAATCACATGCATAAACCGACGATCGACGAGCGTCTGGGAATCGGCGTTGCTGTCGATACAATGATCGCTGCCGGCCTCTAAAAAGCAACCTCTCCCCCGTTAGCG
>JANWLI010000048.1 GCA_025450975.1 Candidatus Kapaibacterium sp.
GTCCTGCGTTCTCCTCGCCTGCTTCGACGAGAAGGTGCTTCCCTTTTTTCGGCAGGGTCTTGAGCTGAGAAATACTGTTCTTATACGAGCAATGCTCGCTCCACATGACGGAGAAGATGCCAAGCTCGGTGTAGGTCGGAACGCGTCCGCCCAGAATATCGACAATCTTCGTAAATTCTTCTTCAAGAAGTCCGAGTTCAAGTCCAACGGTTTTGGCTTCAGCTAAAGACGCGATCGTATTTGTCATTAAAGGAATTTGCGTGGTATTGGATACTGGTATAACACTTTCAGAGGCAAAAATGTCATTAAAACGTAGCAAGTACGAATTCGACCGCTTCGCTCACTTTTTTGGGGTCAATATCGGAGGCAACAACGGCTCTGCCGATACCTTCGAGCAACACAAACCGCGAGCCTCGGGCGCCCCGCTTCTTGTCCTGTGAAAGCGCTGCCATGACTGCATCGACAGAAAATTCAATTTCCTGCGGCATCGGCAACCGGCCGAGCACCTGCTCGATCTCGCGCCATTCGGCATCCGGAAGCATCTTCAGCTCATAAGATAACCATGCCGAAGCACGCATTCCTAGCGCAACCGCCTCTCCATGGAGAAGTTTGTAGTCTGAAGCCGACTCGAAAGCATGCGCAAAGGTATGCCCAAAGTTCAATAACTCGCGAACGCCATTTGCTCGCTCAAACTCATCCTGCTCGATGTACCGGATCTTCTCGCGAACAGCATCGCGGATGAGTATCTCAAATCCCGGGTCGAAGCCTCGCAATAAACGCCGGATCGTCTTCGCATGCCGCTGCCAGTAATCACGTGAGCCGATGAGCCCATACTTAAGCACTTCTGCCAGCCCTGCTTGGAGTTCTCGCTTTGGAAGCGTCTTTAGGAAAAGCGGGTCGATAATGACAAGGCGCGGCGGGAAGAACGTCCCGATCGGGTTTTTCTTGTTATTATGATCGATAGCAGTCTTGCCTCCGAGCGCTGCATCGACCTGGCCGATGAGCGTCGTCGGAACATGAATAAGCGACATCCCGCGCCCGTACATCGAAGCTGCAAGCCCGGCCACATCGCTGACAACGCCGCCACCGATCGTAATGATAAGATCGGTCTTGCGCCGTAGGTCAAGTTGTTGGAAAGAGTCAAGAAGATCAAAAAGTGTTTTCTGCGACTTGGATGACTCACCGGCAGGAATGGCGATCTGATGCAGATCGATCGCCCGCTTCGATTCCTGCGAGATGCGCTCGTAAAATTTGCTTCCGTAGAGCTTCGCAACATTCTCATCGGTGATGGCGACGATACGTCGCGGCGACTGGTCACGGATCGCAAAGGCAAGCTCCTGCGCCGCAATGCCATTGCCGATCGCCACCGGATAATCGCCAAGCGCAGAACGAACAGGAAAGATCTCGAACTTTGACCTCAGCTTGATTCTGCGCGACATCTGCTCAAGCGCACGCAGCATTTCCTCAGCCAACTCGGCAGGCGTATGCTCGTCTCCTCGCTGGCTACGTGTTACAAAATGAAGTGTAGCCTGTTCGTAAAATGGAAGGCGTTCGTCGTGCAGCGCACGTAGCTTATCATTGAGTTCTTCAACGTTCGAAGCACGTAATAGTGGACGCGTCTCGCCACGCAACAAGCTCTGCATGACGTATTTGGCAGCTTGCTTTACGGTGACGTCGATCCACACTGTAACGCCCGACCCACGCATGAGAGCACGATTGACTGCACGTAGCGGTGTCCCTCCTCCAGTGGCGATGATGAGCGGGCGCTGCTCGAACGCCAGCTGTGCATACTCGAGGAGTAAGTTTGTCTCAAGGTCGCGAAAGCGTTCTACGCCATGCGGCTGCTGAAACATCTCTGATATGGATTTGCCGGATCGGCGAATGATCTCTGCGTCGAGATCGACAAAGGAGTAGCCGGACTTTGTAAGTGAGTTCGCAAGCTCTCGGCCAATGGAAGTCTTACCGGCGCCGGGCAGGCCGATCAGGTAGATATGTCTTCCCCGCCACGTCATTTCTTCAAGAGTGTTTGGTATGCGGCGCGGCGGATATTAACTCGATCTGTCAATTCAGTGAGGGTGTCCCCACCAAATGTCTCCAATAAGGCATCTGCCAAAGCCAAGGCAACGACGTGCTCGACGATAACCGATAATGCCGGCACAGCACACACATCGCTGCGCTCGATATGTGCCATTGTCTCTTTACCTGTAGAGAGGTCAACAGAGGCTAGCGGATTCATCAGTGTAGAGATCGGTTTCATCGATGCACGCACGATGATCGGGCTGCCCGTAGACATTCCTCCTTCAATCCCACCGCTATGATTCGTGGGGCGCGCGATCTGACTATTGCCTGGCATGATCGCATCATGACTCTGAGAACCGGGCTGTCTGGCAAGTTCAATTCCATCGCCGATCTCAACTGCCTTCACCGCCTGAATGCTCATCACTGCCTGTGCGAGTTTGCCATCAAGTTTTCTGTCCCACTGCATCGTGCTGCCAACACCGACAGGCATTCCTGAGACGATGGTCTCCACCGTACCACCCAGCGTATCGCCTGCAGCCTTCGCCGCATCGATCGCTTCGATCATCTGGCGCTCGTGAGTTTCGGAAAACGTACGTACACTGGAGTTAGCAACCTGATCGCTCGGTTGTGCAAGCTTTTGATGATCGATACTTCCTGCATCGACGGAGCCGATCGAGCGAACATACGAGAATGTCTCAATACCGATTACCTGTAAAAGCTTCCTTGCAATAGCGCCGATGGCAACGCGCATTCCTGTCTCTCGGGCGCTTGCTCGGTCGAAGACATTACGCAGGTCATCCAGGTGTCCATACTTGACTCCTCCTGCAAGATCGGCATGACCGGGACGAGGAATTGTGACAGGCTTAGATGATGCCGGACGCTCGCCGTTGACTGACATTTCTTCCTGCCAGTTCTGCCAGTCTTTGTTGGGTAAGAGCAAAGCGATCGGAGCGCCGGTCGTTAGTCCAAATCGTACTCCGGAGAGTATCTGTGCTTTATCTCGCTCGATCTTCTGCCGGTGCGATCTGCCATATCCCTTTTGTCGCTCTGCGAGCGCTGGGTCGATGTCGGCTTCGCTAGTGAGTGAAAGACCTGCAGGCATACCATCTAAGATCCCGACGAGCGCCTGTCCGTGCGATTCTCCTGCTGTGAGGTAGCGTAATCCGGGCATTAACTAAGCTCGTTAGTAAGGCGCAGTTTAATTCGTTGATACTCCTCCTCGGAAAGCGGTGAGCGTTCGGGGAGAACTCCGGTAAGCCAGTAATGCTGCGCAAGCGCTGCCTGCTCGATAAGCATACCAAGCCCATTCATGGTTTTAGCACCGGCGTCTTTTGCAGCGGCAAGCAAAGCAGTTTCAAGCGGACGGTAGGTAAGATCAAGAGCAAAATCAAGTTCACTCCATGCAAAACCTTCAAGGAGATTTCCGGGGTTGCTGCTATTGCCGACAGGCGTTGCCTGAACGATCATCCGATACCGCGGCTCCGCGTACTTCGTGATGAACTCATCGAGCGCCATCACCTGCACCGTCGGTCCCGGCGCCTGCGCAACACAAAAATTGGCCAGGTCTTCTGCATGTTCGATGGTCCTGTTGACGATCGTCAGCGTCTTCGGCATCCAACGTGTACAAAGACTATAGAGGACAGCACGTGCCGTGTCCCCTGCGCCAATACTTACGAGATGATACTTCTCAAGGTTGAATTCGGGATACTCCCGCAAAAGCGAATTGAGCAGCCCTTCGCCATCGGTGGAAAACGCAACGGACGTATCGGAAAAGGAGATCGTGTTTGCAGACTCGATGGCAGCGGCCATGCCGAAGTGTTCTTCGGACAGCGTGTATGCATCTGCTTTATAAGGGATAGTTACGTTAAGTCCCTTTACACCATTTGTGCGTGCCTTCTTAAGGGCATCGGCAAAATTGCAGCGTTCGTCGCAATCGTTAAGCGCATAGTCGATCGATGTAAAGCCACTGCTTACGCGAGGTGCAATGATGCTAAATATCTCCTCATGTACTCTTGGTGAGAGACTCTGCGAGATATTCTTCCCTATGAGTGCTGCTTTTAACGCCGACATATCTAGACGAACTGAATGTGCTCCCGGCCGATGATCTTTGCCAGATCAGTAAAGTATCCGGGATACGACACACTAACAACGGACGGGTCCGAAATTGTTACGACACTCTCGCCGTGCCCAGCCATTAATGCAAAGGCCATGGCGATCCGATGATCGCCCCGATGCTCTATCTCTGCAGATTTGGGCTTGAAGCCCTTTTGTCCTGAAACCTCAAACCCTGTCGCAGTCTCGCTGGCCCCGACGCCAAAGCTCTGGAGATTCTTAACGACTAGCGCAATACGGTCACTCTCCTTGAATCGAAGTTCTCCGGCATCCTTTACAATTAGCTTGCCATCGAGAAATGCTGCAAGCACAGCAAGCAACGGCAGCTCATCGATCAGTTGCGGGATATCCTCACCGCCAATGGTAAATGAAGCAGCCTTTACCTGAGTCGGCTGTACGATAATACTTCCCCGTAGCTCTCCCCACTCCGTTCGCTGATCAGTCAACTCAATATTCGCAAAAGTCTCGGAAAGCAGGCTCAGGAATCTTGTTCGTGTCGGGTTGAGCAACACGTTCTCCAACCGGATCGACTTCCCGTTCAAGATCGCGGCAACGATCAGATAATATGCCGCAGAAATATCTAGAGGAACAATATAAGTGGATGAGCCTGCTAATGGGATAGCTCTTTTGGAGTGAATCGTTATCTTGTTGTTCTCACAGCTAAGTTCAACGCCAAACGCCTGCAACATTACTTCTGTATGGTCACGTGAAACGGAGGGTTCGGTGATAGTTGAGGTACCAGGTGTATGCAATGCTGCAAGGAGCAAGGCTGACTTTAACTGTGCCGATGCAGCCGGCGTCCTAACATCCGATGGTTGAAGAGCCTTACCCTTTATAGTTAGAGGTAGTCCGTCATTTGTACTGACCGAGACATCCGCGCCGAAGTGTTCATTGAGAAGATTCGCAAGCCTCTTCATCGGCCGGCGCGATAAGGACTCGTCGCCTGTCAGCGTCACAGTGATTGGTTGAGCGCAGAGGGCGCCAGTAAGCAGTCGCGCGGTTGTCCCGGAGTTGCCACAGTTTAGAGGAGCTTGCGGAGTTCTCCATCCATTAAGGCCTGATCCGTAGATACGAAGACCCAAAGGAGTACGGTCGATCCTAACGCCAAGCGATTGCAGGCAACCTATCGTTGCTTCTATATCAAGCGGAAGATCGGCTGACTGCAAGGGAACATCGATCGTCGCCTCGGTCAGCGAGCCGATAACAAGCAGCCGATGGAGAATGGATTTATCCGGAGGTAATGTAAAACCTTGGATATCTCCTGTCATCGATGTTTACGCTTCCTGCTCGGAGTACTCTTCGATCGGTGGGCAGCTGCAGACAAGATTCCTGTCGCCATACGCGCCACTCACTCTTCCAACCGCAGGCCAGAATTTGTTCATCCGCACCCAGGAAACCGGATACGCTGCCTTCTCGCGCGAGTAGGCATGATTCCAATCGTCGGCGACGACTGACTGTACCGTATGCGGAGAATTCTTCAGAACATTGTCAGTCTTGTCGGCTATTCCCTGCTCGATCTCTTCGATCTCGCGCTTGATATGAATGAGCGCATCGCAGAAGCGGTCGAGCTCATGGAGCGATTCGCTCTCTGTCGGCTCGATCATGAGCGTGCCCGGCACCGGGAAGGATACCGTCGGCGCATGGAAGCCGTAGTCAATAAGACGCTTGGCAATATCTTCAACTTCGATGCCTGCCGACTGCTTAAAACTGCGCATATCGACGATCATTTCGTGCGCAACACGACCATGTGTTCCCTGATACAGGATCGGGAAATGCTTCTCCAGACGAGCCTTGATGTAATTGGCATTAAGAATAGCAACCTTCGTCGCATCGGTAAGTCCTTCACTGCCCATAAGTGCAATGTATGCCCAGGAAATGAGCAGGATACTCGAGCTTCCCCACGGTGCAGCCGAAACTGAGTGATGGTTGCGCGCGCCTGATTCAAGAAGGAAGTGGCTCGGAATAAATGGCGCAAGATGCTTCGCAACTGCGATCGGTCCCATTCCCGGTCCGCCGCCGCCGTGCGGAATGCAGAATGTCTTGTGTAGATTCAGATGGCAAACATCGGCGCCAATATTATGCGGACTGGTTAGCCCAACCTGCGCATTCATGTTCGCACCAT
Source organism: Candidatus Kapaibacterium sp. (assembly GCA_025450975.1). GTDB lineage: Bacteria > Bacteroidota > Ignavibacteria > Palsa-1295 > Palsa-1295 > JANWLI01. The sequence continues at coordinate 6,254 of JANWLI010000048.1, forward strand.
CCATGTAGACCTGACCGCCATGCGAATGCACGATCTGGCAGATCTCCATGATCTCCTCTTCGAACACACCGTGCGTCGACGGATACGTCACCATGAGGCACGACAGATCTTTCGCATGCGCGTCAGCCTTCGCCTTCAGGTCTGCCATGTCGATATTACCGTTCGGTGCCGTCTTGACGACAACGACCTTCATGCCGACCATGACTGCGCTCGCAGGATTGGTACCATGTGCCGATGCTGGAATTAGCGCAACATTACGATGGTGGTCGCCACGTGAGTTGTGATATGCGCGGATCGTAAGCAATCCTGCATACTCCCCTTGCGCACCGGAATTCGGCTGCAGCGAAACTGCATCGAAACCGGTGATCTTCTTGAGTGCATCCTCGAGGAATGCGAAAATCTTCTGATAGCCTTGCGTCTGATCGATCGGCGCGAACGGATGAATACCGCCGTACTCTTTCCAGGTCACGGGGATCATCTCCGTCGTCGCATTAAGCTTCATCGTGCACGAGCCGAGCGCGATCATCGAGTGCACGAGCGAGAGATCTTTATTCTCAAGCTGCTTCATGTAGCGCAGAATCTCCGTCTCGGAGTGATGCGTATTGAAGATCGGATGCGACAGGTAAGAAGTCGTGCGCTGCAGTGAAGCAGGGATACGATCTTTACCAGGAGCAGTAACAGCAGATGCAGCGCTACCAATCGTCTTCGCAAATACATCGACGATGTTTTTAACATCGTCCTGAGTCGTCGTCTCGTCAAGCGAGATACCGACGCCATCTTTGAGATAACGGAAATTCATCGAACGCTCAGTTGCCGCAGCACGAAGATTCTTTAAGTGAGCGTCGCCAACTCTGACATGAAGTGTGTCGAAGAAATACTCATGTGCTATCTGCACACCAAGCGATTCAAGTGAATCAGCCAGATAGCTTGCTAGCCAATGGACTCTGCGCGCAATATTCTGCACACCTTCCGGTCCATGATAGACAGCGTACATCGATGCAATGTTGGCAAGGAGTGCCTGTGCCGTACAGATGTTGCTCGTCGCCTTATCGCGCTTAATGTGCTGTTCGCGGGTCTGCAGCGCCATCCGGAGTGCACGCTTGCCTTGCGAGTCGATCGAGACGCCGATAATACGACCGGGCATCGAGCGCTTAAAATCATCGCGCGATGCGAAGAACGCAGCATGCGGTCCGCCGTAGCCCATCGGAACACCAAATCGCTGCGCCGAGCCAAAGACAACGTCTGCTCCCTGCTCTCCCGGTGGCTTCAGGAGTGTGAGCGCCAGAAGATCGGTACCAACTGCAACATGCGCGCCGTTAGCATGCGCCTTCTCACAAAGTGAATCAAGCGGGGTGACCTGTCCGTGTCCTCCGGGATACTGGACGATCACACCGAAAACATCATCGTTCCAATTTGCGACAAGTTCGTCGACGTTGCCGATTATAATAGAAATACCGAGCGGTTCGCATCTCGTGCGAAGGATATCGATTGTTTGCGGAAAAACGTCTTTCGCAACGAACAGCGTATTCGCATTGCGCTTCGTCGCTTCCAGACTGCGCACATCGTACATCAGATGCATCGATTCAGCAGCCGCAGTGCCTTCGTCGAGGAGCGAGGCGTTGGCGATCTCCATCCCCGTCAGATCCATGACGAGCGTCTGGAAATTCAGAAGCGACTCAAGTCTTCCCTGAGAGATCTCTGCCTGATACGGGGTATACTGAGTATACCAACCTGGATTTTCCAGAATGTTGCGGAGGATGACCGGCGGGATCGTCGTATCGTAATATCCCATGCCGATATAGGACTTGAAGACTTTGTTCTCGAGCGAGATCGAACGAAGTTCGTCGAGCAATACCGATTCAGAACGCGCCTCGATCTTACCAAGCGGCGTTTTGAGCTGGATCTTAGGCGGAACAGTCTGATCGATCAGCTCATCGAGCGAATTCGCACCGATGACGCTGAGCATCAGCTCTTGTTCTTGCGGATTTGGGCCAATATGACGATGCTGGAACTGGTCGAAAATGGGAATAGTCTTGCTCATTCAAGATAAAAATTGGAGGACGTATAACACGCAAACGATGCCAGAAGTGCGATTATTGATCGCTTTGCATAATGCCGATATGCTCTAAGGCAAGTTTAGCAGCCATTTGTTCGGCTTCTTTCTTCGAGCGGCCCTGCCCGTCGCCCTGCACAACGCCGCCGACAAGGACTTCGACGGAGAACGTCCGCGCATGGTTCGGCCCGTCTTCGCTAACCGTAATATAGCGCGGCACACCCATTTTATTGCCCTGCGCATACTCAAGCAACATCGACTTGTAGTTCGTATCGGAGAGCATGAGCTCATCCCGGCGGGTATGCGTAATGATCTGCCGGTAAATAAAGTCTCTGGCCGAATCCATCCCACCATCGAGATAGATCGCTGCGATCAGCGCCTCATAGGCATCGGCAAGCAAGGTAACCGAGCCGCGGATAAGCGCATTGTACGCTGAGTTCGATAAGAGCATGAATTTCTCCAGGCCGATATCATTCGCATGCCGTGCAAGCGCCGTTCCGGAAACGAGGCGTGAACGGAGCTTGGTCAGTTCGCCTTCAGGATAATTCCTAAACTCACGGTAAAGATATTCGCCAATAATAAGATCGAGCACTGCATCGCCAAGAAACTCCAGGCGCTCATTCGATTCCATGACGGGATCCTGAACGAACTGCAGGTACGAACGGTGAGTAAGCGCCTGCATGAAGTAAGCGCGATGCTTGATCGTATAGCCGATCCGGTTTTCGAGCGATTCGAAATCGCCTGCGCTTAAGAGGCCTCTGGCTACCCCGGGAATAACGGCCGTTGAA
>JANWLI010000049.1 GCA_025450975.1 Candidatus Kapaibacterium sp.
GCATCGTACATGCCGTGCTCGATCTCTTCTTTTCGTTTCTCGAGCGAGGCGATCTCCTTTTCGGTTTTCTGGATCGCATTGCGCAGCGGCTTTTCCTTTTTTGCCCGTTCGTTGCGGGCATCGGCTTCGACTTTCTTGCGCTCTTTCTTATCGACGGTCGAAACCGGAGGCGGAGCTACTTCAGGAGCAGCTTTCTTTTCGGCCTTAAACGTTTGCTTGCCGCGAATTCTGGCGAGCTCGGATTCATGTAACTCTTCGAGGTAGATCTCGAGCGGCTTGTAGTATTCCTTGACGGCTCCGCCGCCGAAGGTGAAGATGCGGTCGACGAGCTCGTCGAGGAAGTCACGATCGTGGCTGATCATGATGATCGTGCCTTCGAATGCCATGAGCGCCTGCTTCAGGACTTCCTTCGAACGCATGTCAAGATGGTTCGTCGGTTCGTCGAGGATCAGGGTGTTGCAGGGTTCAAGCAACATCTTTGCAAGCGCAAGACGTGACTTCTCACCGCCGGAGAGTACGCGTACCGGCTTATGGACATCGTTGCCCTGAAAGAGGAAGGCGCCGAGGAGGGTGCGGAGCTGCGTCTCTGAGTAGCTGGCAGCTTTGCCGCCGCCTGAGTTGAAGAACATCGAGCGCGCAAGCGTCTCGACGGTTTCGTATACCGTAAGCTTGGGATTGAGTGAGTCTGCCTGGTGCTGTGCGTAGTAGCCGATCGACACGTTGTGGCCGATCTTCAGCTCGCCTTCGGTGAATTGCTCTTCGCCTGCGAGGATCTTGCCAAGGGTCGTCTTGCCTTCGCCATTCTTTCCGAGGAAAGCAATGCGGTCTCCGCGCTCGATGCGAAGTTCTGCTTCACGAAAGACCGGTTTGTTGGGATAGGACTTGCCGCCGTTCTCGACTTCAAAAACCGTGCGCCCGGATTGCGGCGCTTCCGGAAAACTGAAGTGCACACTTGGTGCATGCGAAGCAAGTTCGACGCGCTCCATGCGCTCGAGCATCTTGATACGAGACTGTGCCTGGCGTGCCTTCGTCGCTTTGTAGCGGAATCGCTCGACGAAGCTTTCGATCTCCTTGCGGCGCGCCATCAATGTGGCTGCCTGTGCTTCTCGGAGTGCTTCGCGCTCGGCTTTCGTCTTTTCGTAGGTGTCATAGTTACCCACAAACATCTCCAGATGTCCGGCTTCGATCTCGACCGTGTGCTTGGTTACGTCGTTAAGAAATGTTCTATCGTGCGAGATCAGGAGCAGCGAACCTTCGTAATTACCGAGGAAGTCTTCGAGCCAGAGGATACTTTCGAGATCGAGATGGTTCGTCGGTTCGTCAAGGAGCAGGGCATCGGGGCGGCGGATAAGCAGTTTGGCCAGCATGACGCGCATCTGCCAGCCGCCGGAAAAGACGCCGAGCGGGCGTTTGAAATCGTCTTCGGTAAAGCCGAGTCCGGACAGGACGCGGGATGAGTCTGCCTCAAGGCGGAATCCGCCGAGATCTTCGAGTTTATGGTGCAGCTCGCCAAAGCGGTCAAGGAGATCGGCGTATGCTGGGGTGTCGTGATTGCTGCTGGTGACTTCGAGTTCGTGCTCAAGCCGGGTGATCTCCTGCTGCGTATTGACGACATCCTCGCGGGCGCGCATGGCTTCTTCGAGGATGGGGCGTGCCATGGCCTCTGCATCGAATGAGGGCTCCTGCGGCAGGTAGCCGATGGTATAGTCCCTGGGGATCTGTACCTGGCCATCCTCGGCCGTCACGAGGCCGGCGATGATCTTCATGAGGGTCGACTTGCCGGCGCCATTGGGGCCAACGAGGCCAACCCGGTCACCGGGGCGAATAGTAAAGGTGGCGTCATCAAAAAGGTAACGCCCGCCGAATTGGATGCTAAGATGTTCTACTGCAATCATAAACGAGAGCCCTAAGACAACCAAGACAATCAGATAATTCACTAGCAGGTAAAATAGAATCTGTAACTTTTTCCGATTGTTGGAGTTCTATATACGACCCCCGATTCAGAGCAAACAAACATGATCTCCAGAGCTTTTCGGGTTTGGTATCTCTTCCTCGTTAGCCTTGCCGTCTTTTTCCCGCAAAATTCGAATGCTACCTGGCAGCGCGTATTCAATATTGTTGGCCGGCCATTTACCTCTGGATTTTTCTTTAGCGAACTGCGCGGGATCGTAGCAACCGTCGATAATAATGTGTTTTATCGGACGTTCGATGGCGGAAAAACGTGGATTCCTGCAGTTTCTGTCCCATTTACGTTTCCCGGAGCTATTAGTCAGGTTTTCATGACCGATACGCTCAGAGGGTGGGCCAGTGTTGAAGAGCCACCGTCCCTCGGGCATCCGCGCCAGCAGCTTTGGCGAACGCTTGATGGCGGCGCTAACTGGTTCGTCGCAGCCATCGTCGATACCGGTAATTTCTCTTGTGTGTACGAGACCTCAAAATCGGTTACGGTAACGAGCAGGAGTCCGCGATATAACTCTCTGCGGTCGCTCGATGGCGGTGCTTCATTCCAACCGGGAGGGATCAACGTAACTAATGGCGTCGATTTTGTCGATGACAATCATGGAGTGATCACGGGCTTTAAGCAAACGCCCTGGAAGCGTACGCAGGATGGCGGACTTACGTGGCAAAATATCGCCCCGGCAGTCACGGAGGAATCGTGGGGACTCTTTGCTATCAAAGGTACGCAGACCTTCTATGCATCTCCTGAGCGCGATCCCACCATACGTGGGAATACCGGCAACTCGCCGGTCTTGCGGTCGACGGATTTTGGTGCTTCGTGGCAGAACATGCACACGTTTCCGTTCTTTACAACAGGGCAGATCGGCGGTGCGCAGGGAAGACTTTATGTGCAGGTTGAGAATATCAGTACGAACTTACCGTACACCGGATTCCACCGCTCCGATGATGGCGGCGTAACCTGGAAAGCCGTCGGTGGCCCGACACGTTTTCAGGATGAGCGCTTCATGGTAACGGGCTGTAACGGCGGCGTTGTCTATGCCTTCGACGATGCCGGCGGTGTGTGGAAGACGCGCGACGGCGGCGACGGTACGGTCATCGAGCCAAATCCGGAGCCGGTATTCATGGGATTGCCGATCACGTTTTCGAGCCGCATCTGCGCTACGACATTTGCACGGATTCGCATCGCAAATCAGTATTGCGATACGCTCAGGCTTCTTGATGCCACATTCCTCGATCCCAATGACGATGCTGTTAAAAGCGGCGCTATCGTCATAACAAATGCCGGCGACTTTCCTAATGGCATTGAAGGCGGCGGGGAAGACTCGATCGAATTCCGCTGGGATCCGAGCCAGTATATTCATACCGATACGACTGTCAGCTTCCAGGTCCGCATTCGCTACTTTTCGAAGGCGCTCTTTACGGTTCGCGATACCATTATTACGATCTCCGCTCAAGCCATCGGCGATGAGCCGACGGTGTCGCTCACTCCGACACTCATAGATTTTGACACGATCAGTTTCTGTGCTCCGAAGGATACTGTATTCTCGTTGACAAACGAAGGGTGTGACACGCTCTTTATCCTGAGTGCAAACGGGTCTGCCCCGGTAGAGTACCAACTCTTAGATGCTGCAGGAGCGCCGCTTAGTTATCCGGTCGTACTTCCGCCAGGTCAGACATTTACTTATAGAGTAAGGCTCTATCTCTCGAATGCAGGGCTCTATACGTCGACGATCTCCATGCGCGTTCGGCATCAGGGGAAGCTAAAGGATACAACGATCTCGCTGCGAGCGATCATTACGAGCCGCGGGACATTCACCGCAACTGCAATACTTGATTTCGGTCAGGTATCGATCTGTGCGCCGAAAGACTCGTTTGTCGTTGTCGGTAATCTTGCCTGTGATACGCTGCTTATCTCTTCTGTAGCGCTGCAATTTGGAGGAGAGTTTTCTATTGTAGGTAGTCCGACACCCGTGAGCGTTTTTCCGGATTCAGTGAGACGTATACCGTTACGGTACACGCCAACTAATCTGGGGTTTGACTCCGACACGTTGCTGCTGTCGCTCGTTACTTTGGGCGATGCAGTTACGATTCGAGTGATCATCCGTGGCGAGGGAGTGGCAGGGGATGCGATGCTTGTCGTATCACCGCGACCGGACACGCTCTTCAATGTGACCATGACGCGATGCGATCCACCGCAGCACTTTGATATTGCGCTCTCAAATCCCGGTTGTAAGCAGCTGCATATCTTCGATGCAGTGCTTGAAGGCCCCGCGACGAGAAATGTGGCGATTACTTCGACGACGCTGCCTATTGATTTGCGGCTTGGAGCCGGCACATCCGTTGGTGTGGACGTGACGCCGATCGATGTTGGAATTACGTCTGGTCTTATTCGCATTCGCTACCAGATCGAGGGCCAGGCGATACGCGACACGGTTCTCTATTATGCTTTGCAAGTAGATTACGGTAAGCGTACGCTTGCGGTCGATAAAGATGTGGTTGACTTTGGGTCGTACAGGCTCTGTACGAATAAAGACACGACGATCACGATACGGAATACGGGATGTGATACGCTCGATATCACTTCAATACTATTTAATGGTGCTGGTGATGAGACGTGGACATATACAGGTCCACTCAAGCTTGGTCCGGGAGAAACATCAACGATCGAGTATCATATCTCGCCGGTTTCGGCAGGTACGCGTTCAGCAGGAGCGGAGATCAGGAGTGTTTCCGATTCGACGAATCCGATTTTTGTATCCGTTCGATCGCTGATCATTCCAACCGATACGGTACAGCTAATTATTGCGCCGGTGCGAACCCCATTCTATGTTGGCGACACGATCACGATCCAGATAACGCCGGAAAAAGCTGTCGATTTAAGTGCCGGACTACGCGACATTGCGTTTACGCTTCTTTATAATGGCGATCTCTTAACGTTGCTTCCGTCAGAGACTAGGACGTTACTTCCGGGGACAACGCACGTTGCAGGCAACATTACGACAAACTATCCGGCAAAACAGATCGGGCAGCGGTTCTTTATCATTGGCTCTCCGTATATCGCGTTTTCTGGCGGATTGCCGATCATCGAGTTTAGGTTCTTTGTCAGCCTGACCGATACGACGACGACGGCACTGGAGATCGCAGACATCGAGCTTAACGGTGCCGACGCAATATTCAGCAAGTGCGTACTCGGATTTACGAGCGCAATGTCCGATCTTGAGCTTGCCTTACGATGCGGCGACTCGCTGCTGCGGGAGTTCATGCGCAAAGGCGATCAGTTCTCGCTTTCAACGAGTCCGATCTTCCCGGATCCGCTGACTGCATCGAATGGCTACAATGCGACACTTGCATTCGAACTCGCCGAGGATAGGCAGGTGACGCTTTACATTTACGATGCATCGGGTAAGGCGGTCGATGTTATCGAGAGATCTGCAGTGAAAGGGATGAATCGTATTATGATCGAGGGCAAACTGCTCCCAGCTGGTGCATACTCCTATATACTCTCAGACGGGAAAGAGTATGGGCAGGGAAGATTCGTAATAATGAAGTAGTTACATTGCGTCGTAATCGATCACGACTTTCTCGGTGATCGGATGCGACTGGCACGTCAGCACAAATCCTTCGGCGACTTCTTCCGGCGTGAGGGCGAAGTTCTTGACCATTCGGACTTTTCCTTCGAGGACTTTCGCGCGGCAGGTGCAGCAGACGGCTCCTTTACAGGAGAACGGTGCGTCGAGGCCGGCTTCGAGCGCAGCATCGAGGATGACCTTGCCATTCGATGCAAGATCGATCTCCGTCTCAATACCAAACTGATGCACGATCACCTTGCTCTGAATGACCGGGCCGGTGTCCTGCTTCTCCGCTTCGGCGATCGTGTCGAGCACGGCAGAGAAGTATTCGATATGGATCTTCTTCTCGTTCGTTGAGAGGTCGACGAGTGCAGTTTTGATGTTATCCATCATTGGTAATGGGCCGCAGATGAAGAATTCCTCTGCTTCGCGAACATCGTGCTTCTTAACGATCTCGAGCACGCGCTCTTTCGTCATCAGTCCCTTATAAAGGGCATCTAATGAAGGGTCCTCGCTTACATCATAGACGTACGTAACGGAAAGTCTGTCTTTATTCTGTTCGTGTAGTGTGTCGAGCTGCTTCTTAAAGATAACCGATTGAAGATTCCGGTTTGCATAGAAGAGGACGATCGTGCTCTGGGGCTCAACGTGGAGGATGCTCTTAATGATACTCATCATTGGCGTAATGCCGCTGCCACCTGCGAAGAGAACGTAGCGCTTCTTGTGCAGTGGATCGAGATTCGTATGGAAATTTCCCATCGGCGTGAGGACTTCCACTGTATCGCCGGCTTTCATCTGCCGGTTGATGTAGGTCGAGCCTTTTCCTCCCGGTACTTCTTTTACTGCGACGCGTAGCTCATTCTCGCTGTACGGGCTTGTGCAGATACTATAGGAACGGCGAACATCTTCGTCGTTAATATGAAGCTTGAGGGTGATGTACTGGCCTTGAATGTAGGTGAAGTCGTCTTTGAGTTCGGGCGGAACGTCAAAAGCCACCGAGACGGCGTCGGCCGTCTCGCGTCGTACATCTTTTACCTGTAGCGGAAAGAATTTTGCCATTAACCGGGGTAATTACCGACGAAAAAATGCTATAAACAGATTGGCGTTAATTTTGTTTACAAAAGACTGTAAAAATGAGGCCCCTAAGGCATATTTAATGGATACAACGCATTTTGAGGAAATATTCGAGGCAAAACTTGCCCGAAACGAGATGATCGAGCCGAAGGACTGGATGCCGGATAACTACCGGAAGCATCTGATCCGCCAGATCTCGCAGCATGCGCACTCCGAAGTGGTCGGCATGCTTCCCGAAGGAAACTGGATCACCCGCGCTCCATCATTGCGTGCAAAGAAGATCTTATTAGCAAAAGTGCAGGATGAGGGGGGCCACGGCCTCTATCTCTACACGGCTGCCGAGACGCTCGGCATCAGCCGCGATGAACTGATCGACCAGCTGCTGACAGGCGTTGCAAAATACTCGAGCATCTTCAACTATCCGACACTTACGTGGGCAGATATCGGTGCGATCGGCTGGCTTGTTGACGGTGCGGCGATCATGAACCAGGTGATGCTCCAGCGTACCTCGTACGGTCCGTATGCGCGTGCAATGGTTCGCATCTGCAAAGAGGAGAGCTTTCATCAGCGTCAGGGATATGAGATCATGACGATGATGGCGCGCGGTACGCCAGAGCAGCGTGCGATGGCGCAGGATGCAGTTAACCGCTGGTGGTGGCCGACGCTGATGATGTTCGGTCCGCCGGATGCGGAGTCGCCGAACTCGGCGAATGCGATCAAGTGGAAGATCAAGCGCGAGTCGAACGACCAGCTTCGTCAGCGTTTCGTCAATCAGACGTTGCCGCAGGGTGAGCTAATCGGCCTGACCTTTCCCGATAAAGGCCTTACGTGGAATGAGGAAAAGCAGGGCTACGATTTTACGGCTCCCGATTGGGCGGAGTTCAAGAACGTGATCAGTGGTAATGGCCCATGCAACCGTGAGCGTCTTGCTATGCGTCGTAGGGCGCATGATGAAGGCCGTTGGGTTCGTGAAGCAGCACAAGCATACGCAGCAAAGAATAAACGATATCAGGCAGTAGCATAATGGAAGCGATCAAAGATAGTCAGGGAGCGGTGTGGGAAGTGTTCATTCAGGCAAAGCCTGGGCAGCCATACCGTCACGTAGGAAACGTCCATGCCTTCGATAAAGAGATGGCGATGCAGAATGCGCGCGACGTGTATACACGTCGCGGCGAAGGAACGGCGATCTGGGTCGTGCCGTCGAATTACATCGTAGCGAGTTCGCCGGAAGATATCGGCTCGTTCTTCGACCCGGCTAACGATAAAGTGTATCGTCATCCTACGTTCTACACACTTCCGGAAGGCGTGCAGCATATATGACAAAGCAGGAAGCACTGGGTAAGTATCTGCTGCGTCTTGCCGATACGAATCTTATTCTCGGACAGCGTCTGGCCGAATGGTGTGGCACCGGGCCATTCCTGGAGGAAGACCTTGCGATGACGAATATCTCGCTCGATCTTTTCGGCACCGCTGAAGCGCTGCTTAAGTATGCCTGCGAAGTTGAAGGCAAGGGCAGGACGGCTGACGAGCTCACCTTCCGCAGGCCGGAGCGAGAGTTCACGAATATTCTTCTCGTTGAGCAACCAAACGTTGATTTTGGTGCGACGATCCTCCGCCAGCTCTTCGTCGATGCATTTGATTACTATCATTACTCGGAGTTATCGAAGTCCAGCGACCCAATTATTGCCGGTGTTGCTGCTAAGGCATCGAAGGAGACGACGTACCACTTGCGCCATTCTGAGTCCTGGGTGATCCGTTTGGGTGATGGTACTGAGGAAAGCCATCAGCGGATGCAGAATGCGCTCAACGAGTTGTGGCGCTTCACTGACGAGCAGTTCGAGATGAACGAAGTCGATGCGATGCTTATCGAGGAGCGGATCGCCGTCGATCTAGCGCCGATCAAGGCAAAGTGGTTGGAGAAAGTCATTCCCGTGCTTAGCGAGGCAACGCTTCAGATCCCGGAGAACACCTTCATGCAGCGCGGCGGCAGGGAGGGCAAGCACTCGGAGCATTTTGGCTTTCTGTTGGCAGAGATGCACTACATTCCGCGTGCGTATCCGGATGCAACGTGGTAACGACTCTTGATAAGGAAGGCATCATAGAGGTCCTTCGGTCTATTCCTGATCCGGAGATTCCGGTTATTAATATTGATGAACTTGGTATCCTGCGCGATGTGATCCTCACCGGCGATCACGTTGAGGTTGTGATCACGCCGACATATTCCGGATGCCCTGCGATGACGCAGATCGAGAGTGATATCCGCGCGAAGCTGCATGAGCATGGCATCGATAATATTGTTGTGCGAATGACGTACCAGCCTGCGTGGACGACGGACTGGATGTCCGAAGAAGCGAAGGAGAAGCTTCGGAAGTATGGCATCTCGCCACCGGGTCGTATGCATAATGCGATCGTACCGCTTGTAGTAGATTCTGTCGTCTGCCCGCACTGCGGTTCTTTCCAGACCGCGGTTGTTTCGGAGTTTGGATCGACAGCGTGCAAGGCGCTATACCAGTGCCAGGACTGCAAAGAACCCTTCGATTACTTTAAGAGTATTTAAGCCTGTAAATAATAGTGGCAGCTGGGACAAAGTTGCCAACCAGGCGCGCCGTCCGGGGGGCCGTCAATAGCTGCGGGCTACAAGACATCGAGGGATCCTTCGCTTCGCTCAGGATGGCGGCAGCTCAATGCGCATCAAACCATGTCTTCCCAATACCTGCATCTACCTCGATCGCTACATCCATGGGGATTGCGTTTTCCATGTGGTCTCGTACGAGCGGCATCATGACTTCTTCTTCGCCGGGGTGGATGTCGAAGACTAGTTCGTCGTGGACTTGCATGATCATGAGCGATTTCAGGTCGCGCTTCCAGAGGTCGCGCTGGATGCGGATCATGGCGACCTTGATCAGCTCTGCTGCCGAGCCCTGGATGGGGGCGTTGATGGCGGCGCGCTCGTCGGCAGCGCGGATGACAGAGTTCGAGGCGTTGATATTCGTGAAGTAGCGGCGGCGTCCGAGCAGCGTGGTGACGTAGCCTTTCTTGCGGGCGCTGACGATCGTCGAGTCGATAAACTCTTTGATCGACGGGAAGGCCATGAAGTAGCGCTTGATAATATCGGCGCCTTCTTTTTGCGGAATGCCGAGGCGCGAGGCGAGTCCGAAAGCGCCGATGCCATACATGATGCCGTAGTTGATCTCTTTTGCTTTGCGGCGCATGTCGCGCGTCACTTCCTCTTTCGGAACGCCGAAGACTGCGGCCGATGTGCTCGTGTGGATGTCTTCTTTGCTTTCGAATGCTGCCAGGAGTCCGGCGTCTTTGGTGACGTGGGCCATGATGCGCAGTTCGATCTGCGAGTAATCGGCAGAGAGGATCGAGCCGGAGGGGAAGCGGGAGACGAATGCTTTGCGCAGGCCGCGTCCCATCTCGGTGCGGATGGGGATGTTCTGTAAATTCGGATCCTGCGAGGAGAGGCGTCCGGTTGCGGCGACGGCCTGATTGTAGTTTGTATGGATGCGGCCCGTCTTCTTATCAACTAGCAACGGAAGTGCGTCGACGTAAGTCGAGCGAAGTTTCTGGTACTGGCGGTAGTTGAGCAGCTCTTCGGCGACTGGGTGCTGCGCTTTGAGTTGCTCGAGGACGTAGGCGTCGGTCGAGTAGCCTGTCTTCGTTTTCTTGATCGGCTGCAGCATCAGCTTCTTGAAGAGGACTTCAGCGAGCTGCTTTGTCGAGTCGATGTTGAACTCGTAGCCGGAGTAGGTATAGATGCGATCGCGGATTGCGCGGGCTTCTTCTTCCATCTCTTTGCTGACGCGGGCCAGCATTTCCGTGTCGATCTTCACGCCGTCGAACTCGACTTTCGTCAGCACTTCGATGAGCGGGAATTCGACTTCGCTTGTGACGTGCGTGAGGCCGTCGTTGCGAATGCCTTCTTCCATCGCGAGCTTGAGGCGATAGGCGACGTCGGCATCTTCGGCGCCGTACTCGGCGAGGGTGTCGGTGTTGATCGACGCCATGATCTCGTCGGAGGTCTCGCGCTTGAGTTTGAGTTTGCCGGCGACGGAGGTGAGCGAGATCGGCGTGTAGTTGAGATACTTTTCGGCAAGATCGTCCATGCCGAGTGCGCCTTCGTTGCGCAGGAGCGAGGCCGCGACCATCGTGTCGAAGCCGACGGGATGTACGCGAATGCCCTGGCGCATGAGGACGGTCGTGTCGTACTTGATATTCTGTCCGATCTTGGCGATGTTCTCGTCTTCGAAGATTTTTTTGAAAAGCGGCAGAATGGCTTCGAGGCTGTGGCCGGTGTTGCAGGCGTTCTTCGTGGAGTCTGCGGCCTTCGCCATGTCGAAGAGTGTTGTCGACTCGATCATCTGCGGGAGGCAGATGGGGATGTAGGTCGCCTGCGATGCCTGGTAGGAGAACGACATGCCGACGATATCGGCTGCCATCGGCTTATTCGAAGTCGTCTCGAGATCGAAGCAGAACTCCTTCTGCTTTGCAAGCTCGGTGGCGAATGCTTTGACGTCTTTGAGTTCGTAGAGGGTGCGGTACTCGTGCGGAGTCGAGTGGATGTTCGTTGCCTGGGCGGGCGCGACGTACTCGGCCGATGTCGCAACCTGCGGCTCCTCTTCGGTGATGACGGGGGCATCTTCGGGAATGAAGACGCCGGTCGCCTTTTCTTCAGCTTTCAGCTTGGCGAGTAGCGTCTTGACGTTCATCTCTTTGAAGATGGCCTCGAGCTTGCGGAAGTCGGGATCGAACTTGTAGGTGAGATCGTCGATCGTGATGTTGACGGGCACGTCGAGCATGATCTTCGCAAGCTCCTGCGAGAGGAATGCATTCTCGCGTTCGCTGACGAGCTTGTCGTGCAGGCCTTTCTTCGTGATCTTATCGAGATTTGCGTAGATGCCGGCGAGCGAGCCGTGCTCGGCGAGCAGCGGCGTTGCCGTTTTCTCGCCGACGCCGCGGACGCCGGGGATGTTGTCGACTTTATCGCCGATGAGGGCGAGGTAGTCGATGAACTGCTCGGGGCGGAGTCCGTACTTCTCAGTCACGGCCTGCGTGTCGAGCATCTCCATGCTCACTTCTCCGCGCGCGGGGCGCAGGAGCTTGATATTCTCGGTGACGAGCTGGCAGAAATCTTTGTCCGGCGTGATGATGATCGTCTCCAGGTTTCGCGCATTCGCCTGATGCGCGAGGGTGCCGATGATGTCGTCGGCTTCGTAGCCGTCGATCTCGAGGAGCGGGATGTGGTAGCCGCGGATGATCTCTTTGATCGTGTGGAGCTGGGTGAGCAGGTCGTCGGGCGTGCTCTCGCGGTTCGCTTTGTACTCCTTGAACATATCGTGCCGGAATGTGGGCGCGTAGGTGTCGAAGCAGACGGCGGCGTGCGTGGGCTTATGCTGCTCGAGGAATTGCAGCAGCGCGACGGTGAATCCGTAGACGGCGCTGGTGTTCTCGCCGCGGATATTCATCAGCGGGCGGGCGATAAAAGCGAAGTACGAGCGGTAGGCAAGGGCCATACCGTCGATCAGGACGAGCAGGGGGGTGGTTGAATTCATGCGTGGGCGGTAGTAACATTTATTCGAGCGAAATGCTCTCTGTATGTGGCAAGGCGGATAGACGGATGGGCGGATAGGCGGATGATGGGGAGGCGGATAGACGGATAGGCGGATAGGCGGATAGGCGGATAGGCGGCTGTTTACTCATCCGCCTACCCGCCCAACCCCCC
>JANWLI010000050.1 GCA_025450975.1 Candidatus Kapaibacterium sp.
CCAGAAGATATACTCGTCGAAGGAGTCGCCATACTTATCAGCAAACTCAACGATATCGTGCTCCGATGTCTCTTCGTATGGTATTGGCTGATCGGGAGGCGGCGGAGGAGCCTGATATGCTATCGGCTCTTCGCTGAGACCGTAGAGCTCGACGATCATCGGATTATTCTCGCGCAATGCGCCGATAAACTCCTGGCGAAAGAGCTCCATCTTTTGCGGAGTGAGATAGCCTTCGGCTTTGAGTGCGTCATAGACGCTCGAGACAAATCCGGTCGCAGTCATGATGAAGATGACCATCGGGATCGCCAGAAACAGCAGCGCCGCAACGGCAGATCGTGTCCAGGTCTTCGCTGCGATCACAAATGTATTGCCGATGATGTCGCCCAGAAAGAGCGGTCGTGATGGTATCATGCCACTAAATTCATGGCATCAAAAATACTCATACTCTCGGAGTGCAAGCTAAATCAGCTCAAAGTTAGTGACGGGAGGAATGATCGATTTCTCTGCGCCAAGTGCAAAAAGGCGTTCGAGCGCCTTGCGGCCACGCTCGCCCATATCGTAGGTTACGTCATTCACGTACATCTTCACGAAGCGCTCTCCGAGATCGTTATCGATGCCTCGGCCCCACTGCATTGCATACGGTACAGACTCCTGCGGCATGTCGTAGGCTGCTTTGATCGACACCTGCAGCGCCTCACGCATCTTCACTGCCATGTCGTGACCAACGTCCTTGCGCACGCAGTCAAGACCCAGCGGAAGCGGCAAGCCGTCGGACTCATCACGCCAGCGCTCGCCAAAATCGGCAAGCTTGTTCAGGCCGTAATCCTGCCAGGTCAGCTGGCCTTCGTGGATCAGCAAACCGGCATCGACCTCGTCATTGAGGACTGCATCGATGATCTTATCAAACGGAACTTCAACTGACTTGATATGACCGTACCAAACCTGTAGCAGCAAGTTCGCCGTTGTCAGTTTCCCGGGCTGCGCGATCGTCTTGCCCTCAAGCTCTTCGATCGTCTTATACTTTTTCGATACGATGATCGGGCCATAGCCTTCGCCCATCGAGGCACCCGTCTTCATGATCCAGTACTTATCTGCAACATACGGATAGGCATGGGCACTGATTGCGGTGATCGGCAGCTCGCCTTGCATGGCGCGCATATTCAGCGACTGGATATCGTCGAGCACATGGTCGATCTCATATCCGTCGATCACGGCCTTACCAGAGGCAAAGCCGTAAAACATAAATGCGTCATCGGGGTCGGGCGAATGGCCCACTTGAATTAACGGTTTCGAACTCAAAGTATTTTTAATTTTTAATTTCTAATTTTGCATTCCCGCAGGTATCGTCGGCATGATCACATCGGCATTGATATGCACATCGAGCCTTGCCGTATCAAGCACGCAGTCGGGATACTGGCCTTCGGCATACTCTCCTACTATATCATAGAGCGTCGTACGCTCTGCCGGGGTAAAACCTGCATCGCGGATGAGGTCGACCATTTCTTTGATCGTCGTCGTATGCACAAAGTTTGCCGAAGCATGCACGTTCTCTTCTTCGAGCGTTCCGCCAAAATCGTCTGCGCCGAAATGTAGTGCCATCTGTCCGGTCTTCTTCCCTTCGGAAAACCAGCTTGCCTGAATATGCTGGAAGTTATCGAGATATATGCGGCTGAAGGCGATCATCTCCAGATACCGCGTGCTTGACGCATAGCTCGGGATGATCTTCTCGAGCGGCGTATTGCCAGGTTTGAAGCTCCAGGGAATAAACGCAGTGAAGCCGTGATACTCATCCTGCAGATCGCGGATCACATCGAAATGCTCGACGACGTCCTCGTCGGTTTCGAGATGACCGTACATCATCGTCGCAGTCGTCTTATAGCCAAGCTTATGGGCTTCACGCATGACATTAAGCCAATCAGCGCTCGTGCCCTTCTTACTTGAGATCTTTTTCTTCACTTTATCGGAGAGCACTTCAGCGCCTCCGCCGGGAATCGAGTTCAATCCGGCTTCCTTCAGCTTAGCAAGCACTTCGGGGAGTGAGAGTCCGGAGACTTCGCACATGCCGATGATCTCACTTGTCGAGAAGAAATGTGGATGAATGCCGGGCACTTCGGCACGCGTGCGGCGGACCAACTCCGTGTAATACTCTAACGGGATCGCTGGATTCACGCCACCTTGCAGTAAAACCGTCCGTACACCACGCTTCTCAGCAGCCTTGAAGCGTTCGATCATCTGATCGACTGTGTACGTGTAGGCATCGGCATCGCCCTCGTGTCGGTAGAATGCGCAGAAGATGCAGTCGATGTTGCAGACGTTCGTGTAGTTCGGATTCGAGTCGATAACGAACGTGACCTTCGCCTGCGGATTATGCCGGTAACGGACATGCTCAGCCATCTCGGCAAGATCGAGCAGCGAGCCATTCTTGAGCAGCCACAGCCCCTCTTCGCGCGTCAGGCGCTCGTTAGCAAAAACTTTTTCTTTAATGATCGAAAGCATCTTCTTTGTGATCTTCGTTTTCTTTGTTTCTTCGTGTTAAAAACCCCAACGAAGATCGCTACATGGTTACAATGTTATAAACTTCGCCAAGAAATGTATCGATAGCCTCTTTCTCAGCACTGCCAAGCGTATACGTGAAGGCGCTGATATACGTCCCAAGCTCCTCACGCGTCATCCCAAGGCGCTTCGCATGGTCGCGGCCAAGCTCGACTTCTTTGCCTTTCGTGAACGCCAGCGAATGCTCAAGCGCTTCGACAATCGCCTCACGATGATCGCCGGCAACCGTCTTCCGCACTGCCCACACGGCAAAGACGAACGGCATCTTCTTCCACGCATGCCACTCTTCGGCCAGATCGTAGACATTCAGGAATGTCCCCAGACCACCAAGCTTATGACGACGCAACGCCTCATCGCCGATAAGCAGCACTGCATCGAAATGCGTATAATCGTTCTGCGAACTCGTCAGGTGCAGACGCTCGAACTTCACATCCTTCACGCCATACTTTTTCTCAAGCAAGACACGAAGTAAATTCACACTCGTTGACGTCTCGCCCGTGATGCCTATCCGCTTGCCGGAGAGCTTGCTCCACTCGTAATGCGAGTATAGAAGCACCGAATAGGCCTTGCCGTTAACTGCGACGCCGTAGTCGAGCATGTCGAACTCATCCTGCTGCTCGGCGTAGTCCATTAGCGACATCGGGCCGGCATCGACCTTGCCCTCTTTGGCAAATTCGCCAAAAACATGCGGCACAAGTGGAGCAACTTTCACATCGCCTGACGACGGCTCGAACTCTGCATAAAACGGCACAGAGTTCAAATATGGCATCTTGCTGACTACCGTCGTTCCTTCCGCAGTATAAATATGCAGCGGATTATACCATACATCGCGCTCGACCGGGATCTTCCCCGCCTCGTGAATGATCGAAATGATCTTCTCCTTCTGCAACTGCATGGGGCTCGTCGCGCCGGCATCGTGAGCGATACGCTCGTAGCCGACCGTGCCGTCCATATCGTCCGCGCCGAAGTTCAGCGCCACGGCAGCAACTTCTGCCGTCAGCATGACCCAGTATGCCTTGATGTGCGGGACGTTATCGAGCATGAGGCGCGAGATGGCGATCGTCTTGAGATCGTCGATGGCGCTCGTAAAATTGTTGCGCGTCTTGATGCCGGTATCGCCCGGCTGGAATGCCAGCGGGATGAATGTGAGGAAGCCGCCCGTCTCATCCTGCACGTCGCGCACCTTCATCATGTGCTCGATACGCTCCTCGATGGTCTCTACATGACCGTAGAGCATCGTTACGTTCGACTGAATGCCGAGACGATGTGCCTTGCGATGCACTTCGAACCACGTCTTTGCGCCGATCTTCTGGTTAAAGATGAGTTTGCGGACACGCTCGGAAAATACTTCTGCTCCGCCACCGGGCATTGTCTTCAGGCCGACTGCCTTCAGCTCGGAAAGCACCTCTTCGTGCGTCTTCTTGAACTTCTTCGCGAAGAAGTCGATCTCGACTGCTGTGAATGCCTTTACGTCGATGAGCGGGAAATTCTCCTTGATGCGGCGGACCATATCGACATAGTACTGCCATTCCCAGTCAGGATGGAGTCCCATGGTGATATGCACTTCACGGATATTTGGGTTGAGCATCGAAAGCATCTCTTCGATCGACTGCTCATAGGCTTCGGGAGCGCCTTTTTTAACGGCAAAATCGCAGAACTTACAGGAAAGAACACAGATATTGGTCGGCTCGAACTTCTGGTTAAGGACGAAATAGACACTATCGCCTGATTTTGCACGGGAAACTTCGTTGGCCATCCGGCCAAGGCCGATGACGTCGTGGGTTGCATACAGGGCTAAACCATCATCTTTCGACAGACGCTCACCGTGGCGGACCTTTTCCCAGATCGCAGCCAGCTGCGGGTCCCGAAAGCGCAATAATTTGGAAGAGAGCATGTAATGTATCGTATTCCTACCCGATTATTCGCGGCTCAGAACAGATTGTTACGGGGGAAAAATCCGTTACTTCCAACAGCCCTGTTTGCTCAATATTTAATAAACAGCTGACGGGCAAATGTATTGTTACAGAAGATCTGCAGGCAATATGGTCCAGGTACCAGACCTGCGATCTCCAGGGTGGCAATCGCGACATTTGTGAACTGCCTACTTATTAGCTTACGCCCCTTTGTATCGATGACTTCTACTTCAGCTACTGCTGCCTCCGGTAGAGTAAACGTGATCGTACTGCGTGCGGGATTTGGCGATATACATATGCCGGGAGCCATATAGCCAGAGACAGCGGGCCTCACATCTGCTGTCGGACAATCTCCGGTACACCATAAGTCGATCGTACCATCATACGATCCGGTAGCAAAGTATTTACCATTCCCTGCGGGACTGGCAAAACTCGAGAATCCGGCTCCGGCCTTCATCGAATAGAGTGTATCGCCAGTAGTGATGTTTATGGCAAATATCTTCCCTAACTGTCTCCATCCATTATCGTAATATCTGTGTGCCAAACAATACAACACGGAACCATCGCCACTCCAACCGATCGTCTTCGTTGCATGTGGTAACGGCTTCTTATACTTAACTTGCTTTCCCGTCGGAATGTCGATGATTTCATATTCGCTTCGCGACTGACTGTCAAATTCAAGCACATTACATACAGCAAGCTTTGTTCCATCATGGGAAAAACTCATCACATCTTCATCGGGATAGACATCATATTCGATAGGCTCCGTGACAAAATCATTATGCTTGTAAAGGTGAACTCCCCCCTGTCCTTGTGCATAATCGCCGGTTGCACGAGAGTACGCTATTCCATAATTTCCGCGCACAGGGAGCTTGACTGCGGAGAGCCGGTCCAGGTTTGCATCCAGAATAAAGATTGAATCATAAGAATGTTTTACGATGAGCGAATCTCCGGTCGAGGTGAGAAAAATATTATCGGTTGCACTGCCAGATTTAAATTCTGCAAAACCACTCCTTACCACTTCTCCTTCCGGTAATTTTAGTTTGTAAATTGTTGAATTGGTACCGGCAAAGCCGTCCCAAACATACAGATAATCACCGGCTGGCGCCATTTCAAGTTTTCCTATTCCTCTGTTACTGGGCGCCGGAAAGACCCTCAGAAGGCTGCCGGTCTCAACCGAATGACAGGTGATCACACTACTACTTGCACAATATATTTCTGTCCCCTGAGGGTTAAAGGTAAGTTGGGTGACAGCTCCAGTATGGTGAAAATAGGTTTGCTCGAGTTTGCCTGTGGCAACATCCCAAAGTGTGATCTGCATTGGAACACTCAGGCAAAGAATTTTATAAACCGAATCAGGCGTACAAAACAATTTTGCCTCCCTGATACCGTGTTCTGAGAGATCAAGTGTATGGAGCTGCGATCCATCAGCTGTTCGGTAGACAGCGATATGTTTGTAATCCTCTGTGACCATATACCTGTCTCCGGACGGTGAGAACTGTGCCCGGGGACCTACATACCGACAAAATAATATCTTCTCCCCCTTGCCCTTTATTGAGTAAGCACGAACGGAATCGTCCTTACAGTATGCGTAATACGTGTCACCGTCTTGAGCCAAATACAGACAACGGGGTTTTGAAGGGATCGCCGGAGTGGAAAATGCATGACCGAGCTTTGGTAGTGTAAATGCCCTGACCTGTGAGGTAGAATCAATGATCGTCAAAAATGCAGAGTTATCGCGAAGCACATATATTCCGCTAAACTTATTTGTATATTCACTCGCCCAAACGGAATCCGGATCATACCCAAATCTCGCAACAGCAATAACGGTTACTGAATCGGTTGGATGCGGGTAGGTGTCGTCATCCGTCCATATCATGCCAATCCCGTAGTGCTCGTCGTATGTTTCAGCAACATATGCATTCACGCCGTAAGTAAGAAGTGGGGGCGCCTTAAGGTTAACTCTATAAAAAGAACCCGAATACTCAGGTAAAAATACTCCTCGCAAATTCGCTCCGGTCTCGGATAAATGCAAACTATCATATTTGTTGCCTCCACTGAGATTAACATTAATTACTTGTATGAGTTGTCCTGTTGCAATATCCCAGACCTTAAGGGTTTTATCGTCGTACGATGAAGAGGCGAAAGTTTTCCCATCATCCGAAACCGCAATATGCTCTGCTCTGCTATGGGCTGCAGTACTCCAGAGATTAACTGGCTTCTGCGCATGGGATAGCGTGGTTAACGAAGCGACCAATAAAGAGCAACATGCAACTAAAACCGGTATTGTTTTCATTCTATCTCCCTTGGCAGGATCCAATAGCCCGTGGATGCAAATATATACTATTAATGCTGCGGAGTGTGCTCTGTTAAAGATCTGACCAATATTACGTCCGATGCGTATCATTTCCCTGCTTCCTTCTGCTACAGAGATCTGCTTCGCCCTTGGCCTCGACGACGAACTTGTCGGCGTCACCCATGAGTGCGACTACCCGGCAGCGGCCCACAGCAAACCGAAGATCACGCGCTCAAAAGCGAGCGAGCATCTCTCGAGCAGCGAGATCGACGCTCTCGTTCGCTCACAACTTGATGAAACCGGGTCGATCTACGAACTTGACCTGGGCGCAGTCGAAAATCTCAAACCCGACATCATCCTCACGCAACGCCTCTGTACCGTCTGCGCCGTCAGCTTCGACTATGTTGCAGAGCAGGCAACCAAACTCTCGACGACACCGCAAGTCATCAACCTCGAGCCGCGGACGCTTGATGAAGTCTTCGATAGCATCGTAGAGGTCGGGACACTGGCCGGTGGCCGGGATCGCGCGCAAATGCATGTCGCCGATCTCCGTCGCCGTGTGAGTGATGTCACAAACAAGGTGAGTGGATTGCCTCGCCCGCGCGTGCTCTTTCTTGAATGGGCAGACCCGCCGTTTGCCAGCGGTCACTGGATTCCGGAGCTTATCGAACTTGCCGGCGGCGAGAACACGAAGTCGTTCAAGCACTCCCCTTCGCGGCAGATCAGTTGGCAGGATGTCAATGATGCGAAGGCTGACATCATCGTCCTAGCTGAATGCGGCTTTGGTGTCGGACGACAGAAGCAGGATGCTGTCACACTCAGAGAACATCTGGAGTATCAGCCTCGGGAGATCTGGATCGCGGACGGATCGCAATACTTTTCGCGCCCCGGACCCAGGCTTGTTGAAAGTATAGAGATACTGGCAGGAATATTTCATGAAGAGCTACGCAATGAGCTCTTGCAGCGATTCGTTGATGCGAAAGAAGTGTTTCGGGTTAATCAGGAATGATCGTCGGCCGGATCGGCTCGGGGATCTCAAGATCGGCACTCAGGCCCGGAATGACTTTCTGAAGATCCTCCCGTTTGCGGCTGCCGATGCCGATGAATGTCCATGTCAGGCCGTTATCAGTAGAGATCGCCAGCAGTGACGTGATCGAGTTGATGCCTCCATTGGGGATCCGTGCACGGACCGATTGCGTCACGGTCGCCTGAAGCTCGTTGCCTGAACGGACGATCCTCGATATTCCCTGGATCGCACCGCCTACCATGACATAATTCTGGCTATCAAGTTTATGTGCTGTAAGTTCAAGGGCGGCGATCAACCGCTCGCGTCCGCCGAATAAAAGTTGAACTGCATTAGGATGGATAAGATCGGCGGAAGTCTCATAATCACGCGAGGTGTATGCCTTCAGCATTTTGGCGGCAGCCAGTTTTAGGTTTTTCGCAGGCTCTTTGGCATCTTCATCAGAGAGTGTCTGGCTGAAAACGAGCGCTGGAAATACAAATAGGACGATAAAAAGTATGACGATCCGATATGGCATACACACAACTCAAACTGGCAGTCAACAGGAAACTCGAAGCGGAGTTACCGCTTAACCTTCTGCCTGGTTTTCGGTGCAACGATCTTCTGGTGAACAAACGGTTTTTTAACCACTTCCTGGACGATCTGGAAGGTATCCTGGAACTGAGTAAAGAACGTGGTGCACGCTTCCTGCAAAGATGTTGCCTTTACGACTTCGTTGACGTCTGTCCGTCGGTGAAATTCCGAACGAATGATCTTGTGACGAAGGGGATTGCCTATAGCAAGGGGCGGCTGCAGGTGGACTGAAGTAAAGGTATAATCCCCCTTACCATCGAGAATTGTACCGGTACTAGCCGGCTCGAAAGCGATGTCAAGAAAGACGTACTGAAAATCGACGTTCAGGTAGCTGGCTTTAACAACCGCTGTCTTGGGGGTTTCAACAATGACGTTAAATTGCATGGTTATAGCCAACACCAAAAATGTGGAAAACAATACTTCTTTCTGGATAACTTGATCAGAATTTGCCATTTCGGAGTAAAAAAGGGCATAATTACCTCATTTTTGGGGCTGTTTCAATGGCATGCTCTTTGTAACTTATCCTGCTAAGAGGCTCCCTACGTACACTAATAAACAACTTACGGTCATGAAAGCAATTCAGCACCTATACCACCTGGTATTCGCAGCGATCGTGGCGACAATGATCTTTATCAGTATCTCATGCAGTTCTCCGACAGTGTCGTCACCCGTGAATGAAACGCTCGTAGGCATGAAAAGCGACAGGTTTAGTCCTGCCACCATCACGATCTCACGCGGAGAGACGATCACCTGGGTCAACGATGACACCAAGATCCATACCGCAACCAGCGACATGACTGAGGGCGGCTGGTATACCGGCGATGTCGCCCCGGCAGCTGCACGGTCGATCACGTTCCATTCACCCGGAACCTACCCTTATCATTGTACCTATCATGTAAGTATGGGTATGCGGGGTACCATAATTGTGAAGTAAAGCAAAACAATCGACACATCGTATGGCAGGTAATCAACAAGCAATCGAGAATACTATCTTCCGCGTCCTTCATGCAAGCGACCCCTCAATGCGCGGCAACCGCTACGAACTCCAGGAAGCCCTGATGATGCAGGGCGTCACAGCAACGAACGAGGAGATCCTTGAAGTCGCACAGGACATGGAAGACCGCGGCCTGCTCACGAATGTTGAGTTTGGCTCGCACATTAAAGGCAGTCTCACGCAGGATGGTCATTTGACTGCAGAAACGTTATCGTAACTACGGTGTTGCACCATCGTACTGGCACAAGATTTGTATTTAGTTCTAGTACAATTTAATACGGGATTCGAACGAGGATCTTTCCGGTCATTACCGAAGTATCTCCTGAACGGAGCTAATCCGGATAAAGTCGTGAGACTTACTTAAGGAGAGAAAAGGGAGCTTTTGAACGCAAGTTCAACACCGTTTTTGAAGATGTAAAATTCGAATCCCGCATTTTTTTTTTGTCCAAAGCTGAACATTTGCCCGGAATATCGTTTATATTTGCATATCCTCCCCGCTAAAAACTCTAGATCCTTCCCCACTTGTGCAGACACTGTTTATCCCACAGCCAAAAATGCACAAAACACTCTTACTATTATGTAATGAAGGAGTACATTGGTTATGACGCATAATAAATTGAGTTCTCCACACAGTAGTGCTGTTAACCTTGCAACCGGCAGTAAATCCGATGAACTAGCTGGCAAAGGCAAAGCTTCGCGAATGACTGCCAAGATCGATAACGACATGCTCGGCACGCCAGAGGACCGGACAAGGACGCGACTCTCGCTCGAAGATGAATTGTGGCTGCGCAATGCGCTGCAGGCACGGTTACCTATTTTTTAAGCCCGAAATTACGCCTTAATAAAAAAGGCGTAATTTTTTTTCTCTATATTTGTTGCAACGATAATATATGCCGTATTACACCATGAAGTTACAATTGATCCTGATTGCGTGCTCCGTCGTCATCTTTGGCTTCACCCTCACCAACTGCACGACCGAAGAAAAGAAACCGGCCCCTACGGTGAATAAGGTCGCTGTCGAATCTACCGCAAAGACACAGACAGTAGCAACTGTTGCTCATTCCCAGGAGCCTGCGTGGAAGGATATGGACCATGATCAGCGCGTGAAGTATATGCGTGAAACCGTCCTCCCGAAAATGCGCCAGACATTTGCCGAATTCGACGAGAAGAAGTTTGGTCGTATCAATTGTAAGACCTGCCATGGCGATGGCGCTACGAACGAGTCCTTCGAAATGCCAAATCCAAAACTGCCAAAGCTTCCAACCAATACCGAAGGCTTTCAGAAGCTTATGAAGGACGATCCGGCAGCAATGGAATTCATGATGAAGAAGGTAAAGCCGCAGATGGCTGAACTGCTTGGCTTACCGGAAATGGATCCGAATACCAATCCCAAAGGCTTCGGCTGCTTCAACTGCCACACGGCAAAGCAGTAATTACGATTTCGACTGACGCGAGAGCATACGCAGTTTTGCGTACTTGACGAACGTTGCCTTCGCCGAAAGTTTGGCAACGCAATACCCGGCAAAACCGTCGAGAAATCCGGCTTTCAAGATATAATCGCGAAAGAACTTGAAGGCAGGGCGAATAATGAGATGTCCCAACCCTGCCCGGACTCCATTCGCGTATAATTCCTGTGACTGGATCTCTGTATACTTATCGATCACTTTCAGGTGATCGGATATCGTATAGAACGAGTAATGGAGCAGATCGCCTGAGAGCTGACCACATCGCGATTCGTCGATCACGATACCTTCATGGAGCATAGCGCCTCCCCACTTGGCGAGACGCCGGTCGTACAGGCGTACTTTCTTATCCGGGTACCAGCCGCCATGCCTGATCCAGGTGCCGCAGTAATTTGTCAGGCGGCTCATCCAATAGCCATCCTGCTGCCAATTGTTTTTTACGGCAAGGATCGAGCGCTTTAGCTCATCGGATAATGCTTCGTCTGCATCGAGAGAAAGGATGTGATCGTAGGTAGCCTGCGATGTAGCAAAATTCTTCTGTCCGGCATAGCCGAGAAAGTCCTGCTGAATAACGCGCGCTCTCTTGTCTGTTGCGATCGCCGCCGTCTTATCTAACGAGCCAGAATCAACGATAACAACTTCATCGGCAACGCCAGCAACCGAATCGATGCAACGGCCGATATTGCGCTCTTCGTTGAATGCAATTATAACGACGGATATCTTTACCGGCTGCATCAGATCACCTTGTACCGTTTATACTCAAATGGCCGCCAGCCCGTAACTTTCTCCAGCATAAAGAGGAATCTCCGCCACGGAGTGAAGTTCTTCCGTCCTGTTTCAAGCCGCAACTCCCAGTTTTTCGCCCGAATACGTTCGTGCATCACTTCCGGATGGCTGCCGGTGAACTTCGTCACACTATCAACCTTCGAATAGTCATACTCGTCGCCGTTGCCAAAGTTTTCCTTGATCCATGTATCGTCATGCCAGTACTTGCTCACCTCGCGCGCCTTATCAAGCTGAAACTTTGGATGCTTCACCCAGCCATAGTGGTACATGTATGCATCGACGGGCTTTACCTGCAGATATCTATCGTCGATCCGAAACCCTTGCGCATCGCCATGGGAGCGGATTCGCTTATCGTTGCGGACGATGCGAACCTCCGTCCGGTACCAACTCCGTGAGTCGGCTACATAATCGTACGAACCGTAAAAGTGAATATACTTAAGTACGAGGCCCTCAACTGCCGAATTATCGAGGTGCTGCTGCATCGCAGCCTTGATCGCTGGGAGATACTGCTCGTGAACGCACTCATCAGCCTGAATATAGAAGCACCAGTCGGTATCGACAGATACTGCATCAAGTGCTTTATTGGTTTCATCGGCAAGGACGGCGCCCCCCTGACGCTTGGACTCATCCCAAATTGTGCGAACGACGCGGATCTTCTCTGACTGAATGCCTGTGATCAACTCGCCGGTTGCATCGTCGGAGTTTCCTACGGCTACGACAAACTCATCGCAGATCGGCAGAATAGATTTGATCGCTTCGACGATCGGGTAATCCAGTTTGATCGCATTGCGGATGATCGTAACGCCGCTTACCTTCATCGCGTCATGGGTTACGCTGCCTGCGCAAGCTCGCGCTTGAGGCGGACACTGACGATCTTCGACACGCCGTCCTCTTCCTGCGTCACGCCATAAAGCGCATCGGCGGCTGCCATCGTGCGCTTATTGTGCGTGACGACGATGAACTGCGTGTCGCGGGTGAAGCGGCGCACGAGTTGCAGGAAGCGGTCGATATTGGCGTCGTCAAGCGGTGCATCGACTTCGTCGAGAATACAAAATGGGCTCGGCTTAACAAGGTAGATGGCGAAGAGCAGGGCGATCGCCGTCATTGTCTTCTCGCCGCCCGAAAGCGACTCGATGCCGTGCGGCTTCTTGCCGCGCGGACGTGCAATGATCTCGATCTGCGCCTCGAGTGGGTCGGCACCCGCCTCAAGCTGCAATTCGCATTCGTCGCCTTCGGTAAAGAGGGAGCGGAAGATGTCCTGGAAATGCTTCCGTACTTCTTCGAAGGTCTCTAAAAATTTCTGCGTCGCTGTGACGTTGATCTCTTCGATCGTCTGGTACAGCTCCGTCTGCGCTCCGACAAGGTCGGCGCGCTGCTTCGTCAGGAATACCTGACGTTCATTCTCTTTCGTGTACTCTTCGTAGGCTAGCAGGTTGACATTGCCAAGATTGCGGATCTGTGACTTCAACTGCTGGACCAGCTCTCTTGCTGATCCGAAGCTGAACGTGTCGTCTTCGGCATACTCCTTCGTCTCGATCCCCTCCATTTCGAACTGCTCTTTCGCCATGAGCTGAAGCTGTTCGATCTTCGTCTCCAGCTCCTGGATCTTCAGGTCAAGTTGATGGCTGATCGATACAGAGTTATCATGTCCCTCGCGCTGCTCGCGAAGTGCGTCGCGATGCTTGTGGATATGATCGAGTTTTTCTTTACGCTTCGTTGTGATCTCCGAATGTTCGGTCTCGCTCGAGCGGATCTCGTCTTCGAGGCCGGAAAGCATTTGTTTGAGCTCGACGCTCTTGGCTGAGTTCTCATCCTTCTCACGGAGGAAGCGCTCTATATCGCCCTGTTTCTGCTCTAAGAGCCTGACGCCACTGGCAATGTCATTCTCTAAACGTAAGATCTCGTTCTTCTTCTGTTCAAAGGCCGAAAGCGCTTCCGTATGCTTTACCTGCGCTTCGGTGAAGCGTGTGCCCTCTGCTGCAAGTCTCTGCTCCGATGCCTGCATCTCCATCTGGAGTGCTGCAAGCTTGCGGTTCGCATCCTGATACTTACGCTCTAGCTCTTCGAGCTGCGGCGCCGACTCACGCAGCCGCTCTTGCTGCTCGGCAATATGCAGGGCCATCTCCTCGCCCTCATGCTCGTGCGAGGCGATCTGGTCTTGTGTACGTTTGATCTCGTACTCCGTCTGCCCGAGTGAA
>JANWLI010000051.1 GCA_025450975.1 Candidatus Kapaibacterium sp.
CATCAAAAGCTGATCAGCATTGACGATCTGCCCGAATCGGATGAAAAGCTCTCTCTCTTCGCCAATGCAACGGAGACATTCCTCGAGCACGGATACGAGTACATTGGCATGGACCACTTTGCCAAACCGCAGGATGAGCTGTGTGTGGCTCGTGCGAACGGCACACTCCAACGCAATTTCCAGGGGTACTCCACAAAAGAGGGATGCGATCTGATCGGTATGGGCATGAGCGCGATCAGCCATGCCGGTAATAGCTTTGCGCAAAACGTCAAATCATTGCCGGAGTATTACGAGAAGCTTAATACCTATACGCTGCCGATCGTTGCTGGCCTGGCGATGTCGCAAGACGACATTATTCGCGAGTATGTGATCAAGCATCTCATGTGCGATCTGCGGATCGACAAGTCTGTAGTTAATGAGAGCTTCAACATCGACTTCGACACATACTTTAGTACATCCATTGATGCGCTAGACGATCTGGTATCGGACGAATTTTTGATCAACACACCTCAGGCGATCGAGATAACCGAAACCGGGAGGTTCTTCCTTCGAAACATTGCAATGTGTTTCGATAAGTATCTTGAGAAGCCTTCGACCAAGCCGGTCTTTTCAAAAACAATTTAAGGGAGCGAGACGACCTTACGAATGCTCGATGGATTCATGCTCCGGCATGGAGACCTGAACGAGCGTTGGGGAAGCGGTACGTTTGGCATTGCGCTTGGCAGCCTTATGCGCGCGCCGATCTTCAAGTCCTTGGACAACACCGTCGACATCTGCAGTAGGATTACCCAGCTTGATCGTGAGGGGTGTTTCGCCCTCGACCTTTGCCGCACATTTATTACATGCTGTCAGGCAATCCGCGCAGAGTATGCATTGGGAGAACGAGGCGTTTTCCTGACCGGTCACCAGCAGGCGTGGATCGAGGGCCATCGGGCAGTCGCGGACGCAGACATCGCCGACCGTACAAGTGACAGCCTGAAAATCGATATGCAGAAGGTTTTTCTGCGACAGCGTTCCGAGGTACCACCCAATCGGACAATACTTTTGGCAGAATGTTAATCCAACTTTATATAACATCACGTAGCCGATACCGACCGTTACCAGAAATGAAGTTGTGAATGGAATGAACGCTGCTTCAGCAGGTTGGAAGAGGATGCTAAGATCGAAAAACCAGTTTACCAAACCGAGCGTGGCGATAAGTGCAGCGCCGAATGTTGCGAGCGGCACCAACATGCGCGGAAGTTTTTTCCGTTTTACCCGGTCATCGAGATAGCGCAGTGTTCGTAATAACGAGCCCCACGAGCACAGCCACCCGCAAAATAATCTGCCGAAAAGGTAATCGGAAATGAGAATAAAGACATACGTCCCCGCCCACAGCGAAAGGAATACCGT
Source organism: Candidatus Kapaibacterium sp. (assembly GCA_025450975.1). GTDB lineage: Bacteria > Bacteroidota > Ignavibacteria > Palsa-1295 > Palsa-1295 > JANWLI01. The sequence goes on from JANWLI010000051.1 coordinate 1,393, forward strand.
AAGAACCGTCAGCCAGTTTTCCTCGGCGCCTAAAAGATAGGTCTTACCGCCAAGGATATCGAACTTGATCAGCTGAACCGATGGAATGGCAAAGAGCGCAAGAATAATGAAGGTATTGACAACATATCTCGCGCTCACAATCGGGGAGCGAAACTTCCTGGCCATCAGATCCGCTCACTTTCTTTCCGAAGAACCTTTGACGCCGATCACGCCAAAGAGCAGCAGCATTGCCGCTCCGACGAGCATGAATACGACGATCAGGCCGCTCATCACGATCGACGCGACCGGAGGGTCGTTATCAAACGAGCCGACAAAGCTCGGCAAGGCCAATACCAGTAAGACCAGCATTACAATGAGGGCAACTAAGCTTAATAGACGCGTCAACATTTTTACCTCTACTATCAAAAATTTATTATATCCTCTTGCCCGCAAAGGTGCTCGGTACTCATTCCGGGCAGCGAAATTGGCGTTAAAACGCCGAATCCTCGGGCAATGGTCAGTATTCCCATAAGAATGATCAACATAGCGGCAAAGAGCGTGCCGACACGCCTGAGCCTGCTTCCTATATAGGTAGCGGCTATTCCGGTTACTGCCAGTGCCGGGAACGCCCCAAGAGCGAAACTCGCCATGATCATGGCCCCGGAAACGGGAGCTCCGCTGGAAGCTGCCTGAGCAGCCATGCCGTAGAGCAGCCCGCATGGCAGGAGCGGCGTAAGCAGCCCGACAAGAAATCTGGATTCCCCGGCCTGCGATCCGCTGATACCACCCAGGATACGCCCGACGATGCCCTCTCGCTTTGAGGACTTCCTTCTCGTCGACGTGAGCTGGAACAATGCCATAACGATCATCACAAGGCCAAACAGAATTGACGTGACTTGCTGGACTGCTGGGTTAATAAATCCAAGTGACCCGATCGATCCGGCAAACATCCCGACCGTTCCGTACGAAATCACTCTGCCGCCATGATAGTACACATGGAAAGCGATCGATTGCGCGACGCGTACCGACCCTGATTCTCCCGGCAATTGAATTGCCAGCGGCCGCTGTGCGACAAAACCGGTAACGATAGGTCCGCACATGCCGACACAATGAAAGCTCGTCAAAAAACCGGTTACCAGAGGCAGAACAAGATCAATGCTCACCGAAGGCCTCCGCTGCTATGGCACCACGTAGCCGCAGTGAGTTCTGGATCACAATAAAACTGCTTACCGTCATCGCAACTGCGGCAATGATCGGGTTGAGCACTCCCAGGGCTGCAAGAACGACACCAACACCATTATAACCAAATGCCCAGAACAGATTTTGCTTAATGATCGAAAGCGTTTTCTTGGAATAGGCCAGAAGCTGCGGGACGCGATCGATGGCATGATCGAAAATAACAACGTCTGCATCCTGCCGTGCAAGATCCGTTGCATGCGATAGCGCAATACCCACATCCGCTGCAGCGATCGCGGCTGCATCGTTGATGCCATCTCCTACGAAGGCGCCACGTTTGGAAGCGTGTACGATCTGCAATTTATCTTCCGGAGAAAGATCGGCAAACGCATGAACGCCAAGATCCTCGCAGAGGCGATCAACAACTGCTTGCTTATCGCCGGAAAGGATGCTCACGTTGTAGCCAGCCTCCTGCAGCGTTTCCATCGTGTGCTTCGCATTGGCAAGCACCTTGTCATCGAACTGAAACTCGATCACATTCCGGACATTATCCTGTTCCAGGGTACACCATACGGTTGTCGCATCATTGTCGGCAGCTGCAGCATTGGGATTCACATAGCTGTACTTGCCGAGCCGAATACGTACTCCATGTATCGTCGCCTGAATGCCTTGTGATGGCACCTCAGTAAAATTGATGATATCCTTTGGCATGAAGCCGTTCTTAGGCAGATACGCTGCAAGCGACAGTGCTAACGGATGTTGCGAAAGAGCGGAGACCGCTTGCACCATCGTACGCAGTTCATGGCGTGAGGTGCTCAATGCAATATCTTCGTGGATCGATTCATGGATCACCGCAGGGGTACCTCTCGTCAGCGTACCGGTCTTATCGAAGAATACCTCTTTAATATGAGCAAGGCGCTCGAGCGCCGAAAGCGAGCGCAGGAGCACGCCCCGTTTCGACGATTCGGAAAGCGCTACCCATAACGCCGCCGGCGTTGCAATGCCAAGTGCACATGGACAGGCGATGAGCAAAACAGAAAGCGATGTGAGGAACGCGGTACGGAGGCTCTCGGCATACCACCAATACCCGAAACTTGCCAGCGCAATACCTATGATGAGCGGAACGGCCACACGCGAGAACCTGTCTGCAGCAGCTTCGATCGTCGTCGGGCTTTGCCGGGCACGCTCCATGAGTTGCTTAACCGTAGCAATGTAACTCTCTGCTTCGCGACGCACGACGCGGAGGATCAGCACTCCGTCGTAGTTCATCGCGCCTCCATACACTTCGTCTCCGGCCCTGCGGAATAACGGTTTAGACTCGCCCGTCAGGATCGCCTCTCCGATATTCGATTCTCCACTGGTGATCACCGCATCGACGGGAATCGTCTCTCCTGCACGTACCAGGATCGTCATCCCTGCTATAAGATCTTGTACTGCGATACTCTCAATTTCGCCGGTCGAGCGTAGGACACGTGCAGATGAAACTGCTTGTGTGTTGAGCGCGTCCAGTTGCTTCAGGGATTTCGCTCGTGTCCGTGCTTCGAGATACCGCCCACCGCTTACGACAACGAGGATCCCGACAGCCGTCTCGTAATAGACCGGGCCGGAAACGATGACCGTATTGTAGAGCGATACAAGAAATGCAGCAAGGACACCAACGGAGATCAGGATATCGGCATTGAGCGCCCCACGTCTGCGGAGATTACGAACGCTGGACTCTATAAACGGTGTACCTAAAAGGAAGAAGACCGGGATCGACAGCGCCATCAGCAACCACTTCAACATTTCGAAGAACGACGCAGCACTGAGACCTTGCGAGAAAAAATCCCCGAGGGTCTCCACGTAGAGCGGCATGGAAAACATCATCACGTTAATGCCCAGAATGCAGCCGGCGGCAAACTTATACAATGCCAACTGCGATTCACTCCCCGCACTGCCCCGCTTGCCTATGACTGCGTAGGCGATCTCACAGCCGTAACAGCAAAACAGCTCTTCATCCGAGGGATGCGAACTTACGGCGATGCCACAGTGCGTGCAAGTCGATTCAGCCATTTACGGGACATACTTCGTATACGGTGGTTTCTCAACCCAGACACTTAAATTCGGCAGCATGTACCTGACCGTGTACCACGTCGAACCGGCAATAAAGCATATCCAAATGACAAGCATCCACCAGGGAAAGTGATTGCCTTGGTACGTAAAGCGATCCGGCGTTTCCGATTCTACCGTCTCAACTGATGTCAAACTCTCGTCCATCTGGTCCTCCTTAATTTTTTGGTACCTGCGAAGTGATAATCGAGCTCACCGCCTGCACTTCGCTATTGCGAATATCGATCTCAAGCTCACGCTCAAAGAGCCGGTACTTGGGGCGCTCGATATCTTTATAGTCCCCGCGTAATACGGTCCAGATGAACAGCAGGAGAAATCCGGCCGCTACGGACATGTACATAATGAGCGGCGTGATGGCGAAGTTGACCAGCTCATTGTCCGATGCGAAGACGGAGATCGTGTATTCAATGAACTTGAAGACGAATCCGGCGCCGGCGATCAGGATCACGGCCCATTGGAAGATGGTCATCGCACGATTGCGGCGCTTCGGCTGATAGCGCAACTCCGGCGGCACGGCCGCAGCGATCTGTTCATGGGTAAGTCGTTCGTTCACATCTATCTCCTTTATTTACGATGTTCGGCCGGAATGCTCTGCTTCATTGCATCGGTCGTATCCTTGATCCAACTTCCGAGCCATTGCATATACGTTACCATGGCAAGCCCCTTCTTGTTCGGACGTTTGGTTTGATCAAAAAACCACGTGAACTCCGGCATCACGGAGACGGGCACGACCGATACTGGCTTGTAAAAATGAGCCATGTGCCAGTCGTTCGTTCGTTTGCCTGCCTCACGGATCAGGTCGGGTCCTACGCGCCGCGTCCCCATCATTTGGGGCATCTGCAATACGTTCGAGTATTCAGCGGCATACGAAACTTTGCCGAAGCGCTGCGACTCGTTCGACACAGGCCGTACCTGCTGCGAATGACAATGCCAGCAGGCTTCAGCAATATACAGATCGCGTCCGTACTCGAGCGCTACTTTAAAGCTCTCCTTGTTCGCCTCCCCGTAATGTTGCTTGAACTCCTTCGGATATTCTTTCGCGAGTTCATAGAATGAGGGCGGAATATCCTTTGCAAGATCGTCCATTGACTTGATCGGTACTTTGTTCATCATCAGCCACGGAACGAGTCCGGACGCAATGAAGCTAAAGGCAAAGAACAGAAGCCCTGCAATAAGGAAGATCGCACTAAACCGTTCAATTGGTGACTTTGCCATATAGCTTACGATACCTCTTTAATGTTATCCTCATTATGCACCATCACTTGGCGACGATAATCGGTCGCCTCGAAATGTCCCCATTCTCCGATAAAGACCATCGTGAGTCCGAAGACGATATGCGTGAGTGCAGCGACCCACCACGGGATCATTTCCAGGATCCAGGAGCCGCCGAAGAGCAGAGGCTGCAGCCAGGAAAGAATACCATAAAAATTCACTATCCAAATACCGAGACCGATGACAACGGCTACGCCAATGCGCGTTGAGCGCGCTGCGTTGCGGAAGTAGCGGTACATGATCAGCTCGAAGACGACACCATAGAGCGCGCCTGTGAAGACGTAGAGGATGATGCCGACAAGCAGCATGACATCGGAATCCGTCGTCAATGCTCCTGCTCCCATTGGAAAGGTCAGAAAGACGCGAATGAGCTCGAACGGATTTTTGTCGAACAGGACCGACCCAACCACGTTGAACATGAGCGCTACGATCGCACCGAAGCTACCGAGCAACTGCCCGGTCGTCATGTGATACATCCAGTAGAATTTCTTTGGCGGCCAGCCTTCCTCCTGCTTAGCAAGAGCAGCCTCATCTTCGATCGATCGAATGAGCGCAGTCGATTCTTCTTGAAGCAGCCTGAGTCGTTGGAGTTTTTCTTCGTGAGTCATATTATTCTCCTGATTTACGATGCAAGCGCAGGGCGAGTCATGGAGGCAGGAGCCACCTCGATCTCCCTATCGATGACGGGAAGGCTCTCTTCAAGCGGTTTGCCGAAGCGAGCCGTCTTATACAGGTTGTATACCCAGAGGATCTGGCCGAAGCCGATCAGCGTGCCGGCAAATGCGCGGATCATCCAAAAGGGCATCGACGCAATGATCGACTCTTCCCAAATTTGCAGCGACTTCCAACTGAATCCCTGCACGAGGCCGGCGATCGTCAGATCGGTAAACATGATCACGAGTCCCACGACCGAAAGCCAGTAATGCCAGACATTGAGGCGCAGACTCCACCATTCGCGTTTGGTGACCTTGGGCCACAGATGCGTCACCACACCCAGCAACCAGAATCCGAACACGCCGAGCATGACAAGGTGCGCATGAGCGACGACCCAATCCGTAAAATGAATGACTTGCTGCAGCGTAAGCGTTACCTGGAATGCGCACTGCAAACACGTGATGAAGTACAGCACCATGCCTGTGTAAAACCAGCGCATCGGGATGTTGGTCTTGAGGATCGATCCGGATCCTCGCAGCGTCATAAAGAAGTTGACGACAACCGTCGTTACCACGATCTCGACGGCGATCGTTGATGTCACGGCACCGTACTGAACAAACATCGGGATCGGACTCCACAAGAAGTGATGCACTCCCTGAAGCGGATAGAAGAACGCGAGTCCCCAGAATCCGACAAGCGAAAGTGCGTGCGAGTAGATCGGCTTCTTGAGAATGAGCGGTACGAAGTAGTACATCATACCCCAGCCGAGTGGCGTAACGAACAGGCCGACAAGGTCATGGATAAAGAGACCGCCGATCGCCGCACCGGAAACGCCGGGTGCAAAAAATTGCGGCAGATAATTTCCCATCACGTAGACGAGCCCGGTCCAGACAAACGCAGCAGTAAAGTACCACAGTGAAACGTAGAGAGGTTTTTCCTTCGTCTTAATGATCGGCACGTAGAAGTTGATCGTCATTAAGATGACGCCGACGACAACGACCGGATCGATAAAGATAGGCGTCTCACCCCACTCAACTCCCTGTGCATAGCCTAAGACAAACCCAACCACTGAAGCCAACAGGATCGCCTGCCATGCCCAAAAGAGAAAGAGCGATACTCCCCGTTTCCAGACGCGGAGGCCGGTCAGTCGCGGAATGGCCCAATACAGCATGCCAAAGAAGAGATTGGCAAGAAAGCCGTACGCTGCTATGTTCGTATGGATAAATCGCAGCTTCCCTGGAGAAAGTGGCTCGATGCCGGGGAAGAGATAGGTGCGCATGAATTGCGTGCTGAACACCAATCCTGCAAGTACCGAAAGGAATAAGCAGCTGATGCCGGCAATGAAATGCGCCTTCACCACCCAGTTATCGACAAGCGGACTTTCACCCTTTAACCTGGCAAGCACATTGCCCCCACCGTTTCTTGAAGTTACTTCCATAATTGTATCCGTACTTACTTTGTGGCAGTTTGCTGATGGCGCATCGTATCTGCAGCCGCTAATACATAGTTGGAGACATCCGAATCACTTACCTTCGTTTTCCCCATAAGATAGATGACGTAGCTGACGAGATGCCAATTCTCATCGTCGGAGAGGAGCCCACCATAAGCAGGCATCGGCGTTCCGGCAAGCCCGGTATAGAACGTCCGGTAAATATCTTCGACCCGTGAACCGCCTTTAAGCACTCCTTCACGAAAGTTGAACGGTATGATCTTCTGTCCTTCATTATCTGTGAGTGTGGCCGCTGAAGGACCGTCTCCCAATCCTGACTGACCGTGACAATTCGTGCATCCCATGCGTGCATACATCACTTTGCCGATCGCTGCCGACCGTGCACTGCCCACCCATGCCGGAGCACTGCCAAATCCCAGCGGAGACGTTGGTTTGCGCTTAAGCCACAGATCGGAGAATGTCTTGATGTAGGCAATGACATTGCTGCGATCGGTCTCGCTCATGAGCGACCATCCCGGCATCGAACTCCGTGGCACTCCCCGCGTGATCGTTCGGTGGAGGTCGGCATCGGATGGCAAGGACCCGGGTGGAGTGGAAATGAATTTAAAGAGCGCCTTGGTAAAATTCCGGGGCTTCACTGCTAGCATCGCGCTTGCAGGTCCCTTGCCATCACCTTTGATGCCATGACACCCTGCACAATAGGTTTCGTACACTTCCTTGCCGGCGAAAATGTGCGTCCATTCCGCTTCGGACACACTTGCACGCTTAACGGCATTGATCTTTTTGGCTGTGGCTTCATCTTCTGCGGACAGCGGTTTGCAACCTGGGGAGGCCGCAGCAACCGCTGCCACACAGACTATGAAGATCATGATTTTTCTGACGTTGTTATTCATTCGTTCGTTCACTTCATTCGCTGGATGTATTTGAGTCAGAAACCCCATGATCGGGTTGTGTTAGTGAGAGACTTTTTTCGTACACAGATTGCTGCATAGGGATGATCTCTTCGTGATTCGATCGCCGAGGTTCCTGAAATTGGAACCCCCTGCGAGGCCGAGGTTTGAATGTTGTGAGCGACATAACGACAAAAAATGAATTAACTAGCGGGTGTGTCGACAAGTACTATGCCATCTGGGTCAATATCGTGCTATCCGTGAAATTCCTGTAATTTGCTAGGTGCCGGCGTAAATTATCTTACTTCCTGAGCATAAGATTATTTAACTTTGCGCTCCGCAAGTAAGGAGTCCAGGAATTTGTCAAGCATGGACAATTCGTGGGTTTTGGGGAAGTACGATACCCCTTCGAGCGCATTCATCTTAGCGCGCACAAGAGCATTATCCGGACCGCCTGTAATGACGATCTGACTGCCGGGAAGGATTGCCTGAAGGTGCTTGGCAATGGTCAGGGCATCCTCGCCCGCGAGGTCATAATCGAGTAAAATAAGCTGTGGAAGCAAGGAATGGGCGATCGCTTCGGCATCCTTACCACGTGAAACCGAGTATACCCGGTACCCTCGACGTTCGAAATGATGTCCGAGCATGGCGCGTAACTTATCGTAGTCTTCGACTACTAAGAGCGAGGGGACAGCGCGACCCATATGTAAAGAATTTGCAATTGGCATTAGCATTTTGTACACCTGATCTACAGGGACAAGGCTGAAAATTCATGCCAAGACTGAAAAAGACCGGAATGGTAGTGAAAAAAGCGGCATGCCCTATTCAGGCGACCAAATTATTTTTCGCACAGGCAAAGACTTTTACTCTCGGGGGTAAAGCGTGAGGCACCGAGCCGAATCTACCTTAGGCCTTCTTTCCTTCTTTCGAAGGAAGTTTTGCATAGAGGGTAGGCTTCGAGATCCCTAAGATACGTGCTGCCTCTGTCCGGTTGCCTCCGGTACCCTTGAGCACTGCATCGATATGCTCGCGCTCCACTTCCGCCAGCGATCGTTTCCAGTCATAGATAGCCTGCTGGCCGGGAGAAGACCTTGCCGCAGCAGAGTCCGGCAGTATCCCTTCGTCAAGCCATTCGTCTTTCGAAAGTACAATGGCACGCGTAAGAATATTCTCGAGCTCGCGAACGTTGCCGGGCCAGCTATGGTCGAGGATCAACTCCATGGTACTATCGCGTACCTTGGTCACGTTGGTGTGAAGAGCGGCATTGATCCTGCGCAACAGATGCTCGACAAGCATGGGAATATCCTCTTTGCGTTCACGCAGCGGAGGCACATGGATAGAGACCACATTGAGTCGATAGAACAGATCTTCGCGAAATCTTCCCTTTTGGACCTCTTCACCCAAATCACGGTTGGTTGCAGCCACGATGCGCGCCTGCATGGGAATGCTCTTATCGCCACCGACCCGTTCAAAGACCCGCTCCTGCAGAACCCGGAGTAACATGACCTGGATCTTCGGAGAAATTTCACCGATCTCGTCGAGGAAGATCGTGCCCTCGCGCGCCAGCTCGAACTTCCCTTTTTTATCCGCAATTGCACCGGTGAAACTGCCTTTCGTATGCCCGAAGAGCTCAGATTCAAGAAGCGACTCGGTGAGCGCCGTACAGTTTACCGCAATAAACGGCTCCGCCTTCCAGGGCGAGTTGAAATGGATAGCGCGAACGATCAGCTCTTTGCCGGTACCGGACTCGCCGGTGATCATCACGGTCACCTTTGAATTTGTTATACTGCCGATCGTCTTATAAATATCCATCATAGCAGCCGTTCTGCCGATCAGGACATTCTCGAACGAATAATCTCTGGCCTTCTCATCGATAATGATCGAGAGCTTTTCGGAAAGATCGAGGGAGCGCTCGATATGCCCGAGAAGTTTTTCCAGACGTTCAAGGTCAAGCGGTTTGGCTAAGTAATCGTAGGCACCTTGCTGCATCGCGCGCACCGTCGTCTGCATATCGTCTTTGCCTGTCATGACAAGCACGGTAACGGCAGGGTCGAGATGCTTAATTTTAGCCTGGAGATCGAGGCCGGTCATTCCCGGCATATAGATATCTGTGAGCACAACCTGCGGGTGCTCGCTGGCCAAAGCAAGCAACGCTTCGTTGCCATCTGCTGCAACGAATACCGTGTGACCGATCTGTGTAAGAAAGCGCTCCAGTGCCCTGCGGGCAGTTGCATCGTCATCGACTACAAGTATGCGTAACAAGTATGCTCCTTCTAATTATGCTGGCAGTGCGATAGAAAATTGAGTGTTGAATGGATCAGCGTCCTTTGGAAGCGGTGAGATCACTTTAATTGACCCATGATGCTCGCGAATGATCTTTGCACAGGTGGCAAGACCTAACCCCAACCCTTTTGCTTTCGTTGTGAAGAACGGCTTAAAGATGGATTTCTGATGGTCCGGCGATATTCCTGCACCGCTGTCGTAAATATCAAAGATTACCGCCATCCCGCTGGCGCTGACCGCATCGTCGGGATGTTGCAAGCCATGCGAAACGTCGATCCGCACTTTCCGCAGGAGCGATTGCGCTGCGGCATCGATCGAATTCTGGATGATATTGAGCAGCACCTGCTTAATAAGCGAGGGGTCGCATCGAACGGTAATGCCCTTATCTGCATTGACCAGTTCGATCTCTACGCTCCGGTCCATTGCTTCGGCAGAAACCAGGGCCACCGTCTCTCGCAAGAGATCGTCGACGAGCAGCCGATCATAACGCATCTGTGTCGTGCGCGCAAAGGAGAGGACGCGATCGACCATGTCCTTTAATCGCGTCGCCTCTTTTCTGACGAGCGTGAGCGACTCGTCGTCATTCTCTGTCCATGCTTCCCCGTTATTGCGCGCACGTTCGAGAAGATAGAGATTCATGGAAATCCCATTGAGCGGATTGCGGATCTCGTGAGCCAACGACGCCACAGCCTCGCCGATCTCACTGAGCTTTTCGCCGTGCATAATGCGGGATTCCAAAGTCTTTCGCTCCGTCAGATCGATTTCCACACCTAAATAGCCCAGCTTGTCTCCACGATCGTCGATGATAGGTGTGATCGTCAGAAAACAGGTGGTCTCTTCGCCGTTCTTCTTTCGGTTGACGATTTCGCCCTTCCACTTATCGGTAGTACTAAGCGATTCCCACATTTCTCTATAGAACACAGGGGTAGAGTAGGACGACTTGAGAAAAGTCGTACGCTCGCCGAGTATTTCTTCCCGGGAATATCCAAACATTCTACAGAATGCATCATTGACAGTGATGATCTTGCCATGAATGTCGGTGACAAGCATGCCATCGGTCGACTGAGCAAAGGCCCATTGCAAGATGGACCTATCATTCCGATCTTCCATAATTATCTACCAAGTCACACAAACACGTATAAGACGGTACTACAACACAACATCCAGCAAGAAAGTAAGGGGGAAAAATAGGTTTCTGATCAACGTGCTTTTACTTTTGATTAGTTTTGCCCTGTGAAAATTCCGCCATCGTTTCAACCCAAGCTGCTCACGGTTTTTCGTGAGGGGTATACTCGCCATCAGTTCATCCGTGATTTTACGGCCGGCATTATCGTCGCAGCTGTAGCGATCCCCCTGGCCATTGCCTTCGGCATCGCGAGCGGCGTTACACCAGAAAAAGGACTCATTACCGCTATCATTGCCGGATTCATTGGCTCTGCGCTCGGTGGAAGTCGCGTCCAGATCAGCGGCCCCACCGGAGCATTTGTCGTCGTGATCTTCGGTGTGGTTTCGAAATTCGGCATTGCCGGCCTGACGATCGCTACCGTTGTCGCGGGAGCTCTCGTCGTAGTTATGGGATTGGTAAAGCTCGGCGGCGTGATCAAGTTTATTCCTGCGCCAGTGATCACCGGCTTCACGAGTGGTATCGCCGTCATTATCTTTTCAACACAAATTAAGGACTTTCTTGGTCTGCAAATAAATACGGTCCCATCGGAGTTTGTGGAGAAGTGGGGAGCATATCTGGGTAGTATCGCAAACATTAATTTGTATGCTGCAGCAATTGCAGCTCTCACATGTTTCGTGGTTATTGTTGGACCGAAATTGACTCCCAGGATACCGTCTCCGTTAATAGCATTGCTGCTGACGACAGTCCTGGTACACCTACTGCACCTGGATGTCGACACGATCGGTTCAAAATTTGGACTGATCTCCGGCAGTTTACCTGCACCCGTTGTGCCCGACTTAACCTATGCTGCCATTAAAGAACTCATTCCCTCGATCATCACCATAGCGATCCTGATCGCCGTCGAATCACTTCTCTCTGCAGTCGTCGCCGATGGAATGCTTGGTACCAAACATCGGTCAAATATGGAATTGGTAGCTCAGGGATCAGCGAATATTTTTTCCGGGCTCTTTGGTGGGATCCCCGCAACGGGAGCAATTGCGCGGACAGCGACGAACATTAAAAGCGGTGGCCAGACACCGGTTGCAGGCATCATTCATGCAATAACCATCCTGATCGTCCTGGTTTCATTAGGATCGTACGCTTCGATGATCCCGATGGCTACCCTTGCCGGATTGCTCGTTGTTGTTGCCTATAATATGAGCGAGTGGCGGACATTCCGCTCCATGCTGAAGGCGCCGAAAAGTGACGTCGTCGTTCTGCTCGCGACCTTCCTGCTGACGGTACTAGTCGATCTTACTGTTGCGATAGAGGTGGGGATGATCCTTGCAGCGTTTCTCTTCATGCACAGAATGGCAACTGTGACAAACGTAACGATGATAACCAATGAGTTCACCGACGATGCAGCAGCTGACGACATCACCAGCATTCCGCTTCCGGCCAACGTTCAGCTGTATGAGATCAACGGACCGTTCTTCTTTGGGGCAGCAGAGAAATTCTCCGAGACAATACGGCAAACCGGGAAATATCCGAAGGTCCTAATCGTCAGGATGCGCAACGTACCGGCCATCGATGCGACAGGAATTCACGTGCTGCACGATCTGCATAAAAAACTTACTGCCAAAGGATCCACGCTTATCCTCAGCGAATTACATTCCCAGCCCAGGCACGCATGCGAGAGTGCAGGGTTACTTTCTCGGATCGGGCATGTGAATGTTCGGGAGACCCTGAATCAAGCGCTGGAGCGCACCAATGAACTCACCGTCAATAGGTGATCACTACTTCTACAGCCGAATTCATACTCCTTTACTGCACCACGATAACGGCTCTGTTCGTATACGTGTACGTAGACTTCGTGGCAAGGAAGTTCACCGTTAGCGAGCTGCCGCTCGGAGGCAGGAGGGACGGTGAGTACGTAAATCGCAGGGAATGCATCGCATGCTTCTCTCCCATGTTACCCATTGGATCGCAATTGATAACATTCGTATCACCCATCATCGAAGTGATCGCTACAGTAAAATTACATCCACAGCTAAGCACGAGATCGAGTGTCTTACTCGAATCAGCAGCCGAGAGCCGCAGGGTGTCCGGTTGAATGATAAGCGTGCTGCCATCAGTTGTCGGAGTAGAAGGCTCATCTGAACATCCGCCGACACCGACGAGAAGCAGCGCAAGTGTAATGAAGAGGTATTTCATAGGCCTGTTACTGTTGTGGGTGTGCTCGTCGGATATTTTCAATGCCGATCAGTTCTACCGCATCGACGATCAGTGGATAATACCGATCCAATGGACACTCGACCTGATCACGGTCATCGCATGCCTTCGGATTACCGTAACTACAGTCCTGACATACGCTTCGTCTCAGTGCTCCAACGTAATCTTCATAGCGCTCACTTGTGGTCGAGAGGATGGCACTAACAATCCTGTCATAATTCGACTCTATCGTGCACACTTTATCGGGTGAGATGCGGCACTCTCCACTAGGGCCACGCTCAATACAATGACTACAGACCTTATCCTTAATTGCTGCAAGATAGATACTCATAACCCACCTCCTTATGTAACATTATGTGACACTTTTGGGCGGAGAGCTCCGAGGTGCGCGCACGAGCGCAAGTAAATAGATCACGACAGCAACGAGCATCAGCGTCAAGCCGATAACGGCGAACTCAATAAATGCCAAGGGGTGCGATACCAGAAGCGAGCCTCCGGTACCGATCAGCGCGATCAGGCTAAGGATCGCGGCAAGGCGTATACGCCGTTCAAGTTTAGTCAGTGGCTCGGTACTCATGTTGTTCATTCCTCCTCGTCAGTGGTTGTTGAATCGCTCGGCGCGGTAGATTCATGCGCCGGGACTGCTTTGAGCTTGCCCGGCTCCCAAAATTCTGCTTCCGCTAGATTGCGTATATCATGCGCAACATCGTGACAACCACTGGTCATACACGACATCCCATTCGATTTCAACGAATCCATCATGAGCGGTGTCTCACGGTGCGCAGATGCTTCTTCGAAGCCTCGCGCTCCGTCATGACAATGCAGACATTCGCGATTGTTATAGGGCTCACGCAACTTGATCGTATCGGGAATCGTCCCGATATACTGGTAGTAGATATGCTCCAGGCCCCGGATCTTAGAACTGAAGTCACCATACATGGTATACTCGGTGTGACAGGTGTAGCATGCCTGATCCTGCGGAATGCGGTTGTTCTGGAAGTGGATCGCAGGAATGTATTCATTGTCGTCTACATGCAAGCTTTTCCCGTAATCTTCCATCACATGGCACGACAAGCAAAACTCCGTTTTCTTCGAATCTTCGATATGGGTCTGAAGTGAGAAGATACCGATGAGCGCCGGTAAGATCAGGATACCCGAAAAGGCGAGGATCTTTCCACCTTGGGCACGCGTAATTTTCGTGTCAAAGATCAGGATAAGATCCAGTACGATCGTTAAGAGAATGATCCCGAGTAGTATAGTAAGAGGGGTGATCATAATATCGTAAAAATGTCGGCACCGACCTGAGGCGTACACTCTGTACTTATCATTCGCATGAGTGCTTAAGCGTCTATCGGTGCCTGGCTATTTATCAACACTTGCGTCGCCAATATCTGTGGGTCAGCAATCGTTTAACCTAAAGGCAATATTCATGCCATCCATGAACCTATTGTAATACAATAAGTTAGTACTGCCGTTCCCGGCCACAGGCGTAAGTTTTTTTTACGACTGATAAAATAAAAACCGCTGCTATTGCTAGCAGCGGCATTTCACACCATATCAGGAAGAGCGATTAGAGATGAAAATATACGCTCCCCCTAATAAGAGTCGCTTTGTAGTTGTTCACAACGGCAGGATAATCGGCTTCAAGTTGTTCCTTCTGCGAGACGAGTTGGAAATCAACCTGTACACCTATATTCCGCGTAATATCATACGATGCCTGAGCATGGAGTCGATTCCAGGTATAGGGTCCGCCAATAAAGATCTTATCGGGGGCGATACCCACCTTTGTATCAGGTGTGATATAGCTTCCCTCTTTCGAATCGATCATCGAATAGCCGACGACAACTTCGAGGGCTTTAATGGGCCTTGCTGTCACCGATGCATCAAGGAACAGATCTTTTGTATGCTGCTCGACACTGATCGTGAGCGAATCGCCATAGAGCGGCGTCGGATCAAACTGTCCGCGCGAGAACGACGAGGGGATCGCGAAGTCATTCGTCCGATACTCGCTGGTCACCGTAATCCCGACTTGTTCGATCACCTGGTAGTGAATCGTACCGCCGATCGATTGCATCTCGTTCGTGAGTCCCGGA
>JANWLI010000052.1 GCA_025450975.1 Candidatus Kapaibacterium sp.
CTCTACGGATCGTTTATAGCAAAGCTGCGGACGATCAGCACTGCGCTGACGCCTACGGAAATACGGATGTGCATTCTTATACGGCTCAACCTCTCGATCAAACAGATAGCCGATACGCTCTTCATTGCCGAAGGCACGGTGAAACAGCACCGTAATCATATCCGCAAGAAGCTTCACTTTTCTGAAAAAGAAAATCTGGCGAGCTTTCTTCTGTCGCTCTGATCTATAACCTAAATGTAACCTCCTCTGCTTGCAAAGTCATAGCAGACGCCCCTATGTTTGCGCCCTACTTCTAAACTATGAGTAGACGTTGCCTCGTCATTGTTGCCGTTTTGCCCATACAATTCTGCACACCTGGGGCTCTTTCACTTAACTTCATTTACTAAACAACCATGAAACGTTTATTGCTATTATCAATGATGCTTTTCGGCATGCTTGTAGCCAGCCGAACAGGCTACGGACAGACCCTTGCCCACGATGGGGCAAGCCGGACGATGACTTATCAGGGAATGATCACCGATAACGAAACCGGTAAAACGATCTCGGCGCAATTGCCCATTGCGGTCGCACTCTATTCAGATGAGGCGGGGACGCAGCGCATCTGGCAAGGTAGCTATCTGACCACTGTCACGAACGGGCTCTTCAGCATTCAGCTTGGTTCGAAGGCGTATCCCCTGCCTTCGGCAAGTGACCTCGATCGTCCGTTGTGGGTCGGTGTGAGCGTCAATACTTCCGAGGAGATGCGGCCGCTTACTCCGCTCTCCGCATCGGCGTATGCACTAGGGATTGCGGATCGAACGATCTCTGCAAAAAAAATGGCGACAGACTACGTCGCATCCATCAGTATCGATGGAAGAAAGGTAACCCATCGCGGCTCCGATCTCAATATCAAGAGTGGGCCGGGTATGATGCTCGGCTACGAGGAATCGACGAACAGCCTGATCCTGGGTTCGACGATGATCGACGCCGATCCGAATGCTGCCAACGGCAACCCCATCGTTCCGTGGGCGGAGTTGGGAAACAACACGACGAATCCGGCTAATGATTATGTCGGTACGAGTGACAATCAGGTGTTGGAGATTCGTGTCAATGGCGCAAACAATAGATTTAGTAATGCAGGCGATGGCCGCGTGATGCTCTACGATCCGAAGGCGAATAGTGCAAACATTATTGGCGGGTTTAGCCAGAACATCGCAAACAATAATGCCGAGGGAGTAACGATATCCGGAGGTGGTAGGAATCCGAATATAAACCGGGCATTTGATAATTACGGGACGATCGGCGGCGGTGTCGGCAATACAACCGGAACGTCTAGCAATGGCCAAGATGGTCAGGACGAATTTCAGGTGATCGGTGGTGGCGAGGGTAATACAGCTCCGGGCCCACACACAGCGATTATTGGTGGTCAAGGGAATGTGGCGGGAGGAAGTTTCTCAACGATCGGAGGCGGAAGAAATAATAATCAGAATATGCCGTTGGCAGCTGGCGACGCTTTTCTTGGAGGAGGTCAGAATAATCGCATTACCGATAACCATGGAACACTTGGCGGCGGATTCGATAACGCTGCCGGCAATGACCGATCGATCCTGCCAATCATCAGCCCACTATTAACTCAATTTGCACCTCCGATGCCATCAACAACTCTGGATGGAGAATTTGCAACTGAAGGCGGCGGCTGGTCGAATACGGCTGCCGGATATGAGACTTCCGTACTGGGCGGAGAAGATAACATAGCATTTTTTGTTCGCGGAGCAGTTGTCGGAGGCGCACAGAATTTCAATTTTGCCGGGGGTTCATTTATCGGGGCCGGTCAAGACAATCAGATACAGATCATATCACCAAACATCAATCGTGTTTCGCCGATGATGCCCGTGCTTCCGGAGCATATACAAACACAGTTTGTAGAGGATGCATCTGTCCATGCCGTTATTGGCGGCGGGTTGCGCAATTTGATCTTTGACAGCGATAATGGCGCGATAACGGGAGGCAGACAGAACACGATCGGTGGCCCCGGCACGCTTGCCACCAATGGATCAATCGGTGGAGGATTTCAAAACACCATATTAGCGCCTGCATCGGCAATTATGGGCGGTCAGAACAATACTATCACCGGGACGGGGTCTGGAATTGGTGGTGGACAATTCCTTACGATCGCTGCCAACAGCTTCGGCTTCAACGGGGATGCAGTCGCCCAAACCACGAACCTGAGCGGCTTCAATAACATCGCCGGCTTTAATAATGTGAATCTGATGCTAGGGAACACAGACGGGGCGCCGCGTGATCTGCTGTTATTTGGCTCCAATAATGTTGCACTGGGTGGGAGTCTCTCATACACAGGAATTAATTTTATCGGATTGAGAGCAACAGCGAACCCGGCGGCTAATAGCATCTTTGTTCTTCCAGCTCCTGGGGCCATCTCGAACGGCTCGATCATGTTCAGTAGTGCTGGAGCGACCGGCTCAACGGGCAATCCGCCAGTAAATGCCACAACGTTCCAGTTGAATTTTGCATCGCCCTCAGGTGCAGGTGCCGTACCAGTAGCAACAAGTGGTGGCCTAGGGTTTACAAGCCCTGCGTCGAGCAACCAGGTCTTTACCACCGATGGAAGTGGAAACCCGGGCTGGACAAACAGCTTGCCATCCGGTATGACGATAACGGCCACGGAGTTTGTCGGGAGCGGAAGTACTTCCTCGGCAGTCGATCTTGAGACAGCAGAAGTAGCTGGCACATTGCCGGTAGCACGCGGTGGTACAGGCGTTGGGACGATCGATGTAAACGAGATTGTCTTAGGCAATGGCACCGATGACATCGTTACCGTTGATGATGCCAGTGCTACAGATGGTATGGTGCTTACATTTATCGAGTCTACCGGCGTACCGGCATGGCGTGATCTGAGTGCCGACGCAAACGGTGGTTGGGGCACGACCGGCAATAACGGCACCGATCCCGCGACGAATTTCCTGGGGCCGATCGGACAAACTGATTTTCTCATCAAGACGAATGGAACGCAGCGGATACGCGTCGGCGGCAGTGGTGGTGTGACAGTGGATAACGGCGGGTTGCTGATCACTAATACGGTGGCGACAACAGGAGCAGTAAGTCTGGAAGTTGAGGGCGGCATTGCAACACAGCCTGATACGCGCGATATTACGACCGACCTTACACAGGACATTACTAATATGTTTACCTTGGCAGTGGGAAATCGATCATACATCCGCTTGCATTCAAGTGGCACCGGCAACTTTAATCGCCGAATCGTACTCACTGATGGTCGTGTCAATGGACAATTACTGATTATCGAATCCGCTGAGGACGATGCAGATCAGAAATTCCATTTCCGAAATCAAAAGACCAGCGACAATACCTTTGCCAATTTTGATAAACTCTATCTTCGCAATGGTAAACGCTTGACATTCGACACACGCGACATTGGGATGTTCGTATTCAATGATGACAAATGGCTACGCTTATTTAAGTCATCCAATACGAACACAGAACCAACAGACGTTGACGACGACGACGTAGATTAATATTTTTTTTCACTCCGTCAGAGAGAGTTCACGGCGAAGAGCAGCAGGAATGCTGCTCTTTGTCATTTACCAACTCCTTATTTGAAATTGTACCTTGTCATGGTATGGATGATATTCTCATTTGACTGTGTGTCAAAGGTGCGCCGAATAAAGACGATTCCCAGCGTCTTCGCATACCACAGCTCAGCATCTGCTGCATATTCCTGGTCACCACTGATCGACACGACTCGATGCCATCTGGCCTTGTAGACATGGATGTTGCGTCCTCCAATGTCTTCTATTTTTTGTGCTAGAAATATAACGGAGTCTTTTACATCGCGATCATTCACTTTGAATGTAGTGTCAAATGCTCCTACTTGTTTCCTAAAGGGATACCAGTGAGGCTTATTAACAGGCTCCTGGGAGCCTCGGATATACGCATTGATATAAATAAATATGTTACTGGTGTCGGCAGTACTAAAGAACCATGACGTATCAAGATCACTGATAGGCGTCTTGCATTGTAGGAACAGGTTCTGCCTTGGTCCGCCTACCCTTGCGACATTCGAGTCGACGACAGTTTTCAGCGTTTTCGACGTGAGTGAATCGTTGTTGATATAATCCTCATTAAAGAACGATTCTCTGCCAGGCAAGTAGACGATCCCTGTGCCGCGGACACTGACGATCTTGAGCGCATCGGCTCCCAATGCATCGCTGGCTATACGCAATTGGCCGATCACTTCGCCATAGGCTTGCGGACAAAATCCAAGACGCACGTGACAGGAATCACCTGACGAGATCGAGTCGCACTCGACGGCCAGCACGTTAAACGGCAGTCCTATCGTCACGGTACCCAGATGCAAGGTCTCACTTCCTGTATTGCGTATCGTAAGTGATATCTCTGCTTTTTGGCCAAGCATAGAATCCTCACAGAGGCCGAGACGAACATTGCCAAAATTGACAAGCGGTACGACAGAGATAGCTCGCGAAGGACCGACTCCAGCTCCGGTGATAGGAATGGTAAGTGGACCTGCGTTGGACGTGATCGAGATCGAACCAGCATCCGGAATTGAGTCGTCTGGAGAGTAGAGGACTCTGGTGTAAATCGTATCGCCTGGAAGGATGGTTGTATCCGACAACGGTCGAACGAACGAAAATCCATCTCCGCTTATCGTTACCTCACTAATAACGACCGGGTCGGTGCTGCAGCTGGCAAGGTGTACTCTGGCAGTATCCGGCACTTGTTTGCCATTGGGGGGAAACGATACCGAGCTTGTTACACAGAGCTTCGCACCGCGCGACGGAGCATCGATCGTCGAAGCACATCCGTAGAATCCTGCGATTGCGATGATCGCAAGGCAGGTAAATATGACTGCTCTTCTCATGAGGAAGTGCTCCGTTTTCGTTTTGTCGTACGTCGTGCTTTCACGGTTCCTCCGGTTGATATATCGAAGGCAGCAATGATCGTCAGCAGTAACAATGTCAGGTTCGTCAAATACAACAGATAGAGACTGAGCTTTGAGAGGACGACACTGCCGGGTGACCAGATCGCGCTTACGTCGGAGTTAAAATCGTAGAGGAGTTCTGCATTTGTCGGACTCGGCCGGGTCGTATCCTGATAGCGCTTCGCGTCTTCCCTTTTGTACCATCCCATTAGAATGTAGTCTGCCGAATCGACGACGCCAACTTTACTTTGCGGGGGATACGAAATAGTCAGCAGGTCGCTCGCTGCAATATTTACCAGGAAGAGCACGACCGTCACTCCAAGCATCGTGAATGTCTGATGCGGCTTGAAGCGCTTTACCCGCCTGCGCTTTGAGGATAAGAAGATCAGCAGGAGGATACCAACGATGATCTCGCCAAAGCCGGTAGGCAGCGTGAAGTCGCCGTTAAGCTTATTGAGTCGCGACCCTTGGGTAAGCGCAGCGGTTAACGTTGCTCCGAGCAGCACTCCCCATTTAAGAGCACTCTTGATAGGCTTTTCACCTTGAAAGCCGATCTTCACATCTTTGGAAAATATGTTCGGTAGTTTCATTGCTAGTTACATCCGCATTTTTTCGAATCGAATTTGAACATCCATTGTGGGAGTGCATTGTTGAAATCTATGCGCTCAGGCACCGAGAAGCGCCAGCAGCCATTTTTATCTGGTCTTGTTATTGCCATGACGACATATGGCCCGAGAGGATATGCAAGGGTGAACATTTCATCTTTGATCTGCCTGCGTTTCCAGAGTGCGCTGAGGTTAAGTTTTCCGGTTTGACATTGCGTATTCACAAGTTCATACTCTTTTAAGGCCTGATCGCGTAACCGCCACGGGACAATGTAGAAATCCCATTCCTCAGAGACATCATTGGAAAATACGATGCTCGATGTCGATGCAGTCGGTGGCGCAGGATCGCTCGTGAAGCCAAAGGTCGCGCCGATGGAGTGCAGGAAACTGTAGATATCGTCTCCGGCTGCGAGGTTCGTCCACGATTTACGATACTGATACTCAGGGCCAATGACGAAATTAGCAAACTCGAACTGATAGCCGATGCCGATGCCAAGGCTCGTAACGATCGATGCTCCTGGTGCTACTTCGCGATGCGATCCGAAGCCTTCGCGGAAATCGCCGATCCTGCCTTCGAGTGTTCCACTAAAGAGAATCCCGATGCCATTTAATACTGGCGTTGTTTTCCAGGGTTGTAAACGATATGCTGCATCGAGACCGAGCGTTTGAAATTCGTAGCCGATCGTATCGAGATGACCGGAGCGGTCGGTGTAGCGAAGCTTCAATGAGTATGGACCATAGCCAATTCCTGCAGCAACGCCGAGATGTGTTGAAGATCCGTTATAGCCGGTGCGTACGCAGATGCTGTTGCTATCGGTCGTTTGTGCGAAGATATGCGGCCCGGTGCTGTTGACGCCGTCGCGCATGATGCTTCCGGTGAACCAGAGTCTGGTTGATGGCCCTTCGAGTAATCTGCGGAGCAGATCGTCTTCGGCTGAATCTATATCTTGTGCATGGGAAGTACCGGCGATTGCAACAAGCAGTGCAACCACGATCAGCATGCGATTCCTTACGATAATAATAGCTCGACTCAATTTCTAAGGCGTAAACGGGCCCATCCGACACAGGCGAAATTAAGCCCTGACCGGGTAAAATCCAAACAAATTTATAATGTTTATTTTATATAATAGAGTACCGATAGAGTACCGACTTCTGGTGATTATGCCGTATATTACCGGACACCGGTATGAGACGACCGCTTCGAATTTATCCTGATCCGGGAGTGTAACTTCCTGCCCTCTTTCGCATTAATAGTATGAGTCTGTGTTGCAGGTTACCTATGAATGGGACACGTGGGACCCGCATAACGATTCGTGATCAGCCAATGCAGGGGTGCACACTTGCTTGGCCAGGTCATTTTGTGTTTTATGAGTTGGTGAGTTTAATGAGTTTTATGAGTTGATACGGGTCACTAACAATTTTAATTCTGACATTTCGCGCATTGCGTAGATAATACCTTCTCTTCCAAATCCTGAATCCTTCACTCCGCCGTACGGCATCGTGTCGATACGAAAGGCATTCGTGTCGCCGACGATAAGTCCGCCTACCTCAAGATCTCGGTAGACGAGGTCGATTATTTTCTGATCCTGAGAATAGAGTCCTGTTTGTAATCCGTAGCGCGATGCATTCAACTTCTCAATCACATCTTCGATGCGCGAGTAGCGCTCGACGACGACGACCGGAGCAAACACCTCTTCGCAGGCAATGTCGCATGCGTCCGGAACATCGGTGAGGATCGTCGGGGTGACGAACTTCGGCTTGCGGATCTCGCCGCAATGTTTCGTGGCTCCCTTCTCCATGGCATCGCTAATCCACTCGTCGACGCGATCGACTGCATCTGCGGAGATCATGGGGCCGACGACAGTCTCTTCTTTCTTCGGATCGCCGACAACGACATTCTTTGCGGCTTCGAGGAAAAGAGCAAGGACATCATCGTAGAGTTCGTCTTTGATGAAGAGCCGCTGCAGACTGATGCAGACCTGACCGGCATAGTAGAAACCTGCCGTGACAAGAGACGGAATGATCGATTGGACGTCGTGCCAGTCATTGATGATGACCGACCCATTGCCGCCAAGCTCGAGTGTTACTTTCTTTTTCGGCACCAGCGATTTCAGGTACCAGCCGACCTTCGCACTTCCTGTGAACGAGAGCACGTTCACATCTTCGTGACGGACGAGCGTCTCGGCCACATCATTATCGCATGGAAGCAGGTTGAATTGTCCCGGCGGCACGCCGGCATCGGCGATGACTTCTGCGAGCAGGTAGCTCGTCAACGGCGTTTGCGGCGCAGGTTTGAGGATGATCGAATTGCCAACGGCAAGCGCCGGAGCTACTTTATGCGCTACGAGATTCAGCGGAAAATTGAAGGGGGTGATTGCTGCGACGATGCCGGTCGGAAAGTAGCGGTACTGTCCCTTGCGGTCTTTGCCGTTAGCGGCAGTGGAAAAGTCGAGGTCGATGGGGTCGTTAGCCTTGGCAGCTTCAAGTGCTGCCGAGGCGAAAGTGAAGACGGCACGATCGACTTCAATGCGAGCGTACGTGATCGGCTTTCCACTCTCAGTGGTGATGCACTCGGCGAATCGCTCTTTGCGATCTGCGATGAGACGCGAGATCTTTGTGAGCCGCCAGCTACGGGTTTTTTGGTCTTCTAAACGACTTGTTTCGAATGCATTACGGGCAGCATCTAAAGCTTTATCGAGCTGCTCGTGCGAGGCATAGGCGATCTCGTCGATGACAGAATCATCGTAGGGATTGATGACTTTCCGGAATTCGATATCCCCGGGAGTTTCGACGCCGCCGATGATCGCGCCTCTCATGATTTGGTGAAGGTATACTGCCCTGTTTCGGTATGATCGATGGTGATCGTATCGCCGGGACCGAAGTCGCCGGAGAGGATCTTCGTCGCGAGCTGATCGATCACATGTTTCTGGATGACGCGTTTAAGCGGGCGTGCACCGTAGACCGGATCGAAGCCACTCTGGGCGAGCCAGTCTTTAGCAGTGTCAGATATCTCGAGCGTGATTCCCTCTTTCTCTGCCATCTTCTTCACCTGGTCGAACTGGATGTCGACGATACGTCGCAGATCGGTCTGCGTCAGCGGCTGGAACATGACGATCTCGTCGATGCGGTTCAGAAATTCCGGACGCATGGCTTTGCGCAGCTCAGACATCAACTGTGTGCGAAGGTCGGACATGATGTGCTCGCGATTTGCCTCGGTCATCTGGCCGATCTCCTGTGTGATCAGGTGCGAGCCGATATTCGATGTCATGATAATGATCGTATTGCGGAAATCGACGGTGCGGCCTTGCGAGTCGGTGAGTCGTCCGTCATCAAGTGCCTGCAGCAAAATGTTGAAGACGTCGGAGTGTGCTTTCTCGATCTCATCGAGGAGCACAACCGAATACGGTCTGCGGCGAACAGCTTCGGTGAGTTGACCTCCTTCTTCGTAGCCGACGTATCCTGGCGGCGCACCCACGAGGCGGGAGACGGAGAATTTCTCCATGTACTCCGACATGTCGATGCGTACCATTGCATGGTCGTCGTCGAAGAGGAATTCGGCCAGCGCGCGGGCAAGTTCGGTTTTGCCGACGCCGGTGCTGCCAAGAAAGATGAAGCTGCCGATGGGACGATTGCGATCCTGCAAGCCTGCACGTGAACGACGAATAGCATTTGAAACTGCGACGACTGCTTCTTCCTGACCGACGACGCGCTCATGAAGGCGCTCTTCCATCTTCAGGAGTTTGACACGCTCGCTTTCGAGCATGCGGCTGACAGGAATGCCCGTCCACTTGGCGACAACTTCTGCGATGTCTTCAGCATCGACCTCTTCTTTTAAGAGTTGACGATCGGCCTGAAGCTTTTGTAATTCCTCCTGCTTCGTCTTCAGGGTTTTCTCGAACTCTACGATCTTGCCGTAACGGAGTTCGGCAACCTTTGCGAAGTCGCCTTCACGTTCGAAGCGCTCGGCATCGAGGCGGGCTTGCTCGATCTCCTCTTTGGCGGTGCGGATGCTTTTGATGAGGCCTTTTTCCAATTCCCAGTGCGCGCGGATGCCGGATCTTGCTTCGACAAGTTCGGCAAGTTCTCGTTCGATCTCGTTCAGTCGGGCTTTCGTTGATTCTTCGATCGTTGCCATAGTGCTAGATGATCTGTGGTGTAGACTCTATCTGAAAATTAGA
>JANWLI010000053.1 GCA_025450975.1 Candidatus Kapaibacterium sp.
ATGGATTCGGGATGTTCGCGAAAGTCCTTCAAGCCAAGGACGACAGGCTCACTGAGCGGCGTTATTGCTGTCATTCAATTTCTTGAAGAGACGGTTGATGCGCTCGACTTCGTCCTGGGTATCGTCGAGATAAATGTGCAGCTCGGGAGTATGACGTATGCGCAGTTCACCAGCGAGCGCCGAGCGGATGCGCGGTGCCTCGTTCTGGATATCTTTAACAATCAGTTCTTTCGACTTCGTATTACCCAGCAGGCTGATATAGACTTTGCAGGCATGGAGGTCGGGAGAAACCCTGCAGATCGTAATGGTCAGCAGCCCGCTATAGAGTTCGGTAAATTCGGATTGAAACAGCTCGGCAAGCTTCTGCTTGATCTCGCCTGCAACACGTTCGGTACGTACTGACATGGCTTCTCCTTATACTTTCTCGAGCTTACGCTGTACTTCGACGATCTTGAAGGCTTCGATGATGTCACCCGACTTAATGTCGTTGAAGTTCTCCAGACCCATACCGCATTCATAGCCGGCGTCGACTTCGCGAACGTCTTCCTTGAAGCGCTTAAGCGATGAAATATTACCGGTAAAGATATCGACGCCATCGCGGATGAGGCGGACCCTGCTGTTACGCGTGATCTTGCCATCCTGGACGTAGCAACCGGCGATCGTACCTGCTTTCGGTACCTTGAAGGTATCGCGAACAAGCACGGTGGCGGTGATTTCTTCTTTCGTATCAGGAGCGAGCATACCTTCGAGAGCGCTGCGGATCTCGTTGATACAGTCGTAGATAACATTGTAGAGGCGAATATCGACATGCTCGGTAGCAGCAAGCTTACGGGCATCGAGATTCGGACGTACATGGAAGCCGACGATAATGCCATCGCTGGCAGCGGCAAGGCGAACGTCGTTCTCCGTGATCGCACCGACTGCGCGGTGGACGATCTGTACTTTCACCTCATCGGTGGAAAGGCGTAAGAGCGAATCGGCAAGTGCTTCGACCGAACCGTCTACGTCACCCTTAAGAATGATGCTGAGGTTCTGGACACTTCCCTCTTTGATCTCGCGGCTGATATCGTCGAGACTGAGCACTCCGCGTACCTGCTTAAAGCTCTGCTCGCGGCGTAACTGCTGGCGGGTTAGCGCTACAGCCTTAGCCTGACTATCGGATTCAAGCACGATAAACTGGTCGCCTGCCTGCGGAATACCGTCAAAACCAAGTAACTGTACGGGACGCGACGGTGGTGCTATTTCTATCTTATGTCCGCGTTCATCGAACATAGCGCGAACTCGGCCGGAGAACATTCCGGCGATAAACGGATCGCCAAGCTTCAGTGTACCTTTCTGCACAAGTACCGTTGCCTGAATACCGCGGCCCTTATCGACTTCCGCTTCGATGATGACGCCACGTGCGACACGATCGGGGTTTGCCTTCAGATCAAGAATATCTGCTTCAAGGAGCACGCGATCGAGGAGTTTCTCGACGTTCGTGCCCTTCTTTGCAGATACTTCGACGCAGCCATACTTACCGCCCCACTCTTCGACGAGAATGTTCTTATCGGCAAGCTGTTGGCGGATACGATCCGGATTTGCTTCCGGACGGTCAGATTTATTAAGCGCGATGACGATCGGAACGCCTGCAGCCGTTGCGTGGCTGATAGCTTCCCACGTCTGCGGCATGACGCTATCGTCGGCGGCAATTACAAGGATAACGATATCCGTAACCTGTGCACCGCGGGCACGCATAGCGGTAAACGCTTCGTGACCAGGAGTGTCGAGGAAGGATATCTGGCGGCCGCTATCGAGCGTCACTTCGTAGGCGCCGATATGCTGCGTGATGCCACCGGATTCACCGGCGACAACGTTTGCTTTGCGGATGTAATCGAGCAGCGACGTCTTACCGTGATCGACGTGACCCATGATCGTAACGACCGGCGGACGCGTTTTGAGCGACTCTTCTGAGTCCTCAATATCCTCAAGGATATCGGTGGTAAACTCTTCCTGGAATTCGACCGTGTAGCCGAATTCGTCTGCGACGAGCTGGATCGTGTCTTTATCGAGACGCTGGTTGATGGAGACCATAAGGCCGAGCGCAATACACTTTGTGATGATCTCGCCGACTTCGACGCGCATGAGGTTTGCAAGCTCAGCTGCCGTGACGAATTCCGTCGGACGAATGATCGTGCTCTCTCTTGCCGTCTCTTCGAGTGTTCTGCGCTCTTCAGTTTCTGCGCGCTCACGGCGACGCATCTTCCTGGCTTTCGCTCGACCGGCAAAACGGGAATCTTCA
Source organism: Candidatus Kapaibacterium sp. (assembly GCA_025450975.1). Lineage (GTDB taxonomy): Bacteria > Bacteroidota > Ignavibacteria > Palsa-1295 > Palsa-1295 > JANWLI01. The sequence continues at coordinate 2,282 of JANWLI010000053.1, forward strand.
CCGCCGGTTAGTGTGCGGCGGACGGCCTTCTTAACATCGTCTTTATCGACGGTGAAACGATCTTTACCTTTCTTCTTCGCATCTGTTGATGGCGGATCGGTAAGCTTGCGCAGGTTCATGTCGCCCGGTTTTCTGCCTGTACCGGGTGTAGCGGTGCGAGGTCCCTGCTGGCTCTTTAACTTGGGTCTGGGAGCGTCGGAAGGCGGCGATTTCTTCACCGGCTCGAGTCCCTTAAGATCGATCTTTCCCTTGATCTTCAGTCCCGGAAGTGCGATCTCGCTGCCACCACCGGTCGGCGAACCTGTCATGACAACCGTCGTTGCTTTGCGACGACGACGTTTGCGCTTACCTGTTCTCCGTTCTTCTTCGGTTTCGGGTGCGTCCTCAGCGAGTTCTTCGCCGGCATCGCCTTCAAGTACAGCGCCTTCATCGGCGACAGCTTCAACTGGCTCCGATTCGGGTTCTGGCTCAGGCTCGGGTTGCGGGACTTCGAGGACAGGCGGCGGTTCCGGCTCCGGCATTTCAACGACGGGCTCTGGAACAACTTCGTCGATGACGACGGGCTCTGGAATTTCTTCTACAGGAGGTTTGGCATGATGGGCAGCTTTATCAGCCTTACCGGCCTTGGCGGGAGGCGCTGCCGGTGCTTCGTCTTTGGTTTTGGAGCGCTGGACCTTGAATGCGGCGATCTTTTTCTGGCGCTTGTCGGTAACATCTTTATCTTTACCGAACTGCTTCATGACGAGGTCAAGAGCGTCATCGTCGATCTTCGACATGATGGTCTTGACACCCGTGTACCCTTTTTTCTGCAGGAAATCGATCAGTGTATCATGACTGATATTGATCTCCGTGGCAAGGGTGCGCACGGTTTGTTTCTTCGCTTTCTCTGTCGGTTCAGCTGGCATTTACCTTTGAAGGTTCTCCTATAATATCCTAAGAGTATCATCGTCGTATCACGATTCGGACTCTTCGGTTGTACGCTCACTTGCTCCACCGCGGAGGGTCGTGAGTTTAAATCCTGCTTTTTCTGCAACGTCTTCAAGTGCCTGGTCGGCATGAGCGAATTCGCTCTCGAGCAGACCACGGATCGTTGCAAGATGCTCAGGCGTCATGCCTGCGACTCGGAGGAGCTGCTCCTCTGAGGTATTGAGGAATTCGCGCGCCGTGTCAATACGTGCACGGATCAGCTCGCTATATAAGTCGGCGCCGATATCTTCGCGGAATTCGATAAGCTCGATGTCTTCTTCGTCACGTGCTTCCTTGATCAGGTTGATCTGGAAACCCGTCAGACGCGATGCAAGACGAACGTTCTGGCCCTGCTTACCAATGGCAAGCGAGACCTGATCGTCGGAGACGAGTACGGTTGCCGTACGCGTGTCTTCGTCGAGATCGACAGAAATTAGTTTTGCCGGCGAGAGCGATCGCGCCAAGAACGTCGGCAGATCTTCTGCCCACGGGATCACGTCGATGCTTTCGTTGGCAAGTTCACGGACGATCGAGTGAATACGAACGCCCTTCATGCCGACGCATGCGCCGACCGGATCGATACGCTCGTCGTTCGACTCGACTGCGACCTTCGCGCGCTCGCCTGGTTCGCGGGCGATGGCTTTGATCGAGATGAATCCGTCAAAAATTTCGGGTACTTCAAGCTCAAGGAGCTTGGCAAGAAAGCGGTTATCCGTACGCGAGAGCACAACGACGGGCGTTGAGTTCTGCGAATTACGTCGGACTTCCTTCACGAGTGCTTTCAGCGGGTCGCCCTTGCGGAAACGCTCACGTGGGATCTGCTCCCCTTTTGGCAGCAGGAGTTCACGACGATTGTGGAGGATGAACAGGTCGCCACCGCGGATCTGGTACACTTCGCCGACGATCACGTCGCCGACAAGTGAGTTATACTCGTTGTACAGATTGTCGCGTTCGATCTCGCGGATCTTCTGGTTGAGATTCTGCTTGGCGGTAATAATGAGACGACGGCCGAAATCCTTGCCGAGGTTGACGATCTCTACGAACTCGTCACCAGGCTCAAGGTCTTCACCGGATTTATCTTTTGCATCTTCGACGGAGATCTCGATCGTCGGGTCGGCAACCGTTTCGACGACGGATTTTTCGAGATAGACTTCGATATCGCCTTTATCCATGTTCATGACGATGTCGAACTTTGCTTCCTGGCCGTACTTCTTCCTGACCATCATAGCGAAGGTCTCCTCGATGACGGACATCAGGATGTCTCTGTCGATTCCTTTTTCGCGGACCATGTCCGCGAAGGATTCTACGATGAGCGGATTCATTATTCCCTTCTAAAAACTAAAAAACAGACTCTGAAGCGCAAAGCCTGTTACATAGAGCAGATTCTTCTTGCGGGTCACCTAACACCAGTTCGGGCCGGAAAATTTCGTGTTTTCGGCCTTTTAGGAGATTCTATAACTCGACGATAACTTTGGCCTTACGAACGTCGGTAAAGGCTACCGAGACCTCTTCAACTGCCTCAGGTTTGGACTTCTTTTTCTGGTCCAGCGTCAGGAGAATGCCCGATTCCGATGTCTCCTTAAGTCTGCCCGTTTTCTTGCCATCGTCGGTCGTAACCTCAATTTTTCGACCAAGAACGCGCTTAAACTGATATGGGTGGACAAGAGGCTCGTCAGTACCCGGCGAAAGCACGTCCAGACGGTAGTTTGTCTCAGTGCCGAGCGTTGTATCGAGATATCCCTGTAAGGTTTTGCTAAGGACCTCACAATCTTCGATCGAGACCTGCCGCGCACCGTCGAGGATCACTTCAAGGACAGGACGCGATTTGCTGCCGCGAATAGCTATTCTGAGCACCTCAAGGCCGCGTTCTTGTGCAGCTGTTTGAGCAATAGAGGAAAGCGCAGCAGATTCGTCAGGTGTGAGAACGTCCATAGCAAAGGAATTCGTAATTCGTAATTCCTAATTCGTAATTCAAAAAGAGGCGCCGATCAGACTCGAACTGATGAATGGAGCTTTTGCAGAGCTCTGCCTTACCACTTGGCTACGGCGCCGTTGAAGTGCCATACAATGATATTACAAGAAGCGGAGTTCCCACGCAGAGTTAGCGTCTTCCCTCTTCGATGATTTGCCGCGCAAGTGCGCTGCGCTCCCGGGCCATTTTCTTCTTCAAAAACCAAACCCGTACTTCAACAATGATCGACAACGCAATGGTCGACCACGCTACCATTGGCGGAGCCTTGAGAATGAAAAAGAGCACCCAGAGAACCAGTAGGAGAATGAGTACGATGGAAAGGGTCTTTCGTTCGGTGATCGTATTCATGGTTATTGCCTTTGAAGCCATTCATTTTTCCAGGCCTCCGATCGACGAACATCTTCAAGCTGCCTGAAGATATCATCGGCCGGATCATAGACAAGGATATCCTTCAAATTCTTATGGATATAAAAATGATACCAACGCAAATTATGGGTCTCATGGCTCTCACCGACATATATTTCGTAATAGTGTTGTCTAATCGTGTCGTCAGAATTCATCGCCGGGCAATCAATTAAGAGAACAACTAAGTTTGCCTTTCCTTTGCTTGTCTTCTCAACAAACGGCCCGCCAATTTTAGTTAGCTCCGGTACACGTGTCTGAAGGGTATCGTTAAGCTCTTTAAGCATCTCTTCACAATCTCTTTCGAGAACTGGAGAATTAAGATGCTGTAAAAAATATATAACAAAAAGGAAGGTCAATGTCTTGCCACTCCCCCGTCAACATTGATCGCCTGACCGGTGATCATCGCGGATTTCTCCGAAGCCAAAAATGCGACAAGTTCAGCAAGGTCTTCCGGCGTTTCGGGGCGGTAGGCTACACTCGGATATAAGTGCGCTAAGATATTGCCGCTCGGCTGGTCGTCGCCGTTGGGTCGCTGTGTGGCTGTTAGGCCGACAGTGATCGCATTTACCGTGATGCCATACTGCGCGACTTCGCTTGCAAGTGCTCGGGTAAATCCGACAACGCCCATTTTGCTTGCGACGTAATGCACGAGGTACGGTGTACCCAGCCAGATGGTATTGCTCGACATGTTGATGATGCGGCCGAAGTTTTGCGCCTTCATCGAAGGTAGTACAGCTTTTGTCATGAGGAAGAGGCCGTCGAGATTTACCGCCATCACTTTTTTCCACTCGGCGAAGGTCAGCAGTTCGAATGGCTCTTCGTCGTAGACGCCGGCATTGTTAACCAGCACGTCGATTTGCCCATGTGACGCGCGAATGGTTTGCGCCAATGCGCGTGTTGCTTCCTCCTTTGTAATATCGGTTTCGATATACTGCGGCTGGTGTTTCGGATGGACAGCTTCGATCATTGCAAGCGTTTCGCTCGCATCGGCGATGTCGGCAATGATGACGTGCGCGCCTTCGCGGGCGAACTGCGTGGCGATCGCCTGCCCGTTGCCGATCGCAGCGCCAGTCACGACAACTACTTTATCTTCATGACGTAATCCGCTCATGTCTGGTAACAACTGTGGTATTTTTGAGTAACAGTCGGTAGAATTCAAGTCCATCGTGACTATCGACTATCGACTATCAACTAACGACTAGAAAATGGAATTCGCACTTACAACAGATAGCCTCGTCAAACGTTTCGGAAACGAGGCGACGGGAGTACATGCCCTGCAGGGTGTGAGTATCTCCGTTGGCCACGGCGAGATCTATTCCCTGCTCGGCCCGAACGGCGCAGGAAAGACGACCTTCATCAAGTGTCTGCTCGGGATTGTCTTTCCGACGAGCGGCTCCGGATACATCCTCGGCCATCCGCTCGGCGAGATCAAGGCAAAAGAAGGGATCGGCTACCTCCCGGAAAACCATCGGTACCCGCTGCACCTTACAGGCGAACAGGTACTCTCCTACTTCGGCAAGCTTTCCGGCGTGACAGAGCCAACACTCAGTAAGCGCATCGAGGAAACGCTCGATATCGTTGGCATGAAGGACTGGCGCAACACGAGAGTACGCAAGTACTCGAAAGGCATGATGCAGCGCATCGGTCTTGCCCAGGCGCTGATTAACGACCCAAAGCTGATCATCCTCGACGAACCCACCGACGGCGTCGATCCAGTCGGCCGCAAGGAGATCCGCGAAGTCCTCGTACGGCTTCGCAACATGGGCAAAACGGTTTTTCTTAACTCGCATCTTCTTTCTGAGGTCGAGCGTATCTCCGATCGCGTTGCCATCATGCAGAGCGGCAGGCTGATCACCGAAGGCACCGTGAACGACCTCACGCGTACGAAAAATGAGTATGAATTGAAAGTCTCGGCGCATGACGGCAAGTCGCTCAGTTCGATACTTAAAGAAGCAGTTCTGCGCGAAGAGGATGGACAGAGCGATGTAGCCTTCGAATCGCTGCAAGAGCTCAATACGGCGATAGACTCGCTTCGCTCGCATGGTATTCTCATCGAGAGCCTCGTACCCAAGCGTACGTCATTGGAAGACATCTTTATTAAACTTATCGGATCGGCAGAGGTAGAAAGACGGTAATGCTGAAATTCAGAGCGATCATCGAAGAAACATTTCGCGAAGCACGAGCAAGAAAAACACTTGTCGGCTTTTTCTTCCTTTCCTGCATCCTTATTATCATTACCTTCTTTGTCTTTCAGAACGATACGGTCCTGAGCGCGATGGACGAGTCGGCCGAGCATCGACCCGAAGATATGGCCGCAGCGCTCCTGAGCACAACCGTCCTCGATGTCATGTGGATGGCTATCGCATGGATCCTCTACGTCTTTGCATTATGTCTGGGCATCTTTGCATCGGCAAGTTTCATCACGTCAATGATGGAGAAAGGTGCGATCGATCTGTTGCTCTCGAAGCCTGTTCCCCGCTGGCTCTATATCCTTGGAAGATATACCGGTGCTGCGATCATCATGTTCCTGGAGGTGACGTTCTTTGTGCTTGGCATGTGGGTCGTCGTCTCACTTTCTGTTGGAAGGTGGAATATGGGCTTCCCGATGAGCATCGTACACATCATGCTTGGCTTTGCGAGCTTGTATTCGGTTGTCGTGCTCGTGAGCGTGCTCAGCAGATCGAATCTGCTTGCGATCATCGCCGGGTTTGGTATTTTCTTTATTGCGTTTCTCCTGGCGATCGGACGCTTTGGCAGTGAGATCGTCGATACCGGTGAAAAGGGTATATTCGGCTATATCACCGATGTGCTGTACTACGTCTTCCCGCAATCGATCGATATGGGGACGAATATGGCCAACGGCATTATTGGCAAAGATATTAAGTGGACGCCGATCTTCCTGAACCTCGGACTCACTGTAAGTTATCTAACAATGTCGGTGATGGCCTTTAAGAAGAAGGAATTCTGATCGGTACGCCGAAATATTTCGCGTAGATCCTCTCAATGATCAGCCGCATATGGTGGGCTTCGGGAAGCACAGCGATGTAGTTATTGTAAATACCGACTGCCTGGGAGCGATCCGTATCGATACACTTGATGAGTTCAATGACCGCCCTGAGAAACTCCGTGTTCTTAAAGCCATTACGTATCATATATCGGATATGGCGTTTAGCAGCTTCCTCGGCAAGTAGCGGATTGCCTTTCATAGCAATGAAAAACACCTCAAACTGACGGATGAGAATTTCCATACGGATATTCCGCCCCTTTCTGATATTTGATTCAAGCGCTTTCCGCATGCATCGTTCTGCTTCGACAAGATTACCTGAGTAGAGATGGAAGAGCATTAGTAACCGCCAGTAGTAAATCGCTATGCCATAGCTTAGGAGATCGGGATTATACGGAAAGTACTTCTGGATATAGCTTTTTGCAGTCCGGAGATCTCCCGTCCGCAGAAGCATCGGGTAAAAATGGTACAGATACCGAAGTGGAAATCCGTTACGCCACAATTTCTTCTCGTCGAAGTATTTGCGGTAGTAACTGACGTTGGTAATATTCCCGGTCCTGTTTTCGAGTTCGAACTTATACTGGAGCTCAAAATAATCTTCGATCTCGCCGAGTAGTTTCGGATGCGCAGCGATCAGTTGCATTCCAAGATGGTAATAGTACTCCGCTTGCTCGAAATCAAGAACGAGGCGCAGATAATGACGAAGTAACTTAAAGATCAGTACAAATTCGAGGAAGGGATTTGTGCCGCGTGCAAGTTCGAGCACTTCCTTGAGTTGCGCTAAATGATGGTTCACCTTCTTACTATCGAATGCAGATTTGATGTACGCTTCGATCTGTTCGTCGATCACTTCGATACGGACAAAAAGCCGGTCATTCGGATGCTTCGGTCGCTTGGCTTCAACATATTTCGCAACATACCCCCTGCCCTCAGCCAGCACCTTCGCATTACCCGGAGGTATAATATAGAATTCGGATACCAGGAGAACCTTCAAGTAATACATCTCGATCGTTGTTGGATTTCCTGAAGACAGTGCGAAAGTCTCCTGCTTTCGCATTTCATAGTAATGATGACGAAAGAGTTGTTTATTACCGAGAAAACGGAGAAGATCGATGCCACCCCGGGGTGCGACATCACGATAGCAGGCAGCTAGCATTTCTGAAAGTAATTGATTATACCGAAGCCGGGTGATCTTGGATGCACGGACGATACCTTCGGCATCGATACCTGTACGCGAACGGCATTTGAGGATCTTAAGAAAAATACGACGCTTTACTCCACGAAATTGCAGAGGTCGGAGCTTCTGGCGCTCAGTCTTACTAAGAGCAAAGATGAATTCTTCGAGCAAACTCATTTTTTATCGAATGAGCTTAGTTTGGATAAGTACAATGATCGTATTCGTAAATGATGAGCGTATATCAAGTTGCAGAACCCATTTGTTCCTTTGCAAGGGCGGTCTGGTTTATCTGTCTTAATTACTTACTTTACAATATGTTATGAATCGGATATGCGAACACATTATGACTTATAGCTTTGCCAAATCTACCAATCATTCGGTAAGTTTGCATCGTGGTAAGGGTTCTCCATTATTAAGATACATGGCATGGGGTCGCTTGCGGCCCCCTACTTTCATCTCAAGCCATGTTTCCTTACCACCGGCCCCTGTTTAGTTAGCTAATTTCCCTATGCTACATGCAGCTCATACTTTTGCATGAGCACCGTTTTCTTACCGAATGAATCCGATTCCTTCTCTTCCGTTAGTTGAAACCCAAACTTCTGGTATAATCCTGCCGCGGCACTGAGGTCGCTCGTCGTCCAAAGGTACGAAGATGCATACCCGCAGCCAAGCATGTATTCCATATATAGCTCCATCAACCGCTGTCCCAAGCCAATGCCGCGATACTCCGGAAGGATGAGAAAGTATCGCAACTGTGCAGCGGTGCCGCGGTTCATGAGCAGCATAAAGCCGACGATCTTCTCCTCATGCTCGCAGATCCAGGCGCGATTTGTTTTCGGATCGTAGCTCTTGAAAAATTCGCTTAAGCCTTCTGCAACGTAGGACTCAAACTCGATCCCATAGTCGTATTCCTCTTTATACAGGGTGCCGTGCAGGTGAACAATTTGGCCGATATCTCCCGGCCGGAGGTAGGTTCGAATGGAGATATCGTCAAGTGCAGGCTTGCCTTTCATAGCAGAGTATTAACAATCCTTTTCCCTGGTTTCATTCATGGAACAAGCTCGGGAAGTCAATTGTACTGATAGATAGCTATACTGTTCCCTAAACTCACATCACTCTCCCCAAGAAAAAAACATCATGGAAGAGAAGAAACATAGTAATATCGAGCCGCTTGCGGAAACCGATATGAAAGAGGAGATCCCTCATGAACTATTTGCGGAAAAGAAGGCTGATCTGGAAGCGCTAAATCATAAAGTGCATGATGGTGGTGAAGCAGAGATCCCGCCACTTACACTGGAGGACTTCGAAGATCCGACAGCGGACGACTAGCTTCTGTACAGCTGCTTACTTTCAATATAGTCAGCAACTCCTGCAGTGACCAGGTAGCGAATATCTTTGCCTTCCCGCACCCGTTTGCGGATCTCTGTCGATGAGATGTCGAGAATAGGCGTCTCGGGAAAGATAAATGGATGGCTCGTGACGATCGCCTCTGTCGTCGATCGCCTGAAGATCGCGACCTTGACACTCGCAAGAATATCCTGAGACCGATGCCATTTCTCGAAATCGGCGATATTATCAGCTCCGACAAGCAGATGCAGCTCCCAGTCCGGATGCTCGCTGCGCAATTGCTCGATCGTATCGATCGTGTAGGTAATACCTTGTCGCCGCACTTCAATATCAGATACATCGAATGCATCATATCCTGCGACCGATAGCTCGACCATAGCGAGCCGATCTGCAGCAGATGCAACGACATCATTGCGCTTGAACGGATGATCGCCGGAAGGAATAAAGACGATCTTGTCAAGTTCTAGTGCTTCGAGCGTATACTGCGCGCAGATCAAATGGCCGAGATGCGGCGGGTCGAATGCTCCACCCAACAGACCAACGCGCATTAGTATTATCGTTTCAGGATTGCAAATTCGGTGCGGCGGTTCAGCTGCCTGCCCTCTTCCGTCTCGTTCGGTGCTACCGGACGCGTCGAGCCATACCCCTTCGCAGTGATGCGGGCTCCATCGATACCACCGGTATAGATCAGATAGTGACGAACGGCTTTCGCGCGGTTTTCAGAAAGCAATGTGTTATAGGCTTCGTCGCCGACGGTGTCGGTGTGTCCCGAGAGTTCGATCTCCATCGTCGGATACGTCTTAAGCATCTTCGCAACGTTTCGTAATTCCGCGAACGACTCTTTGCGCAGTGTTGCCTTGTCAAAGTCGAAGAAAATGTTGTTCAGTACGACAGTCTCCGGAGGCGTGGGAGTTACGTTCGTTTTTGTTTTACTTGTGTCCTTGGGAGGAATAGTCTTGATTGGATCCTTGGGCGGATTATTATTGGAAGCGTAGATCGAAGTGTCGGCAGCTGAGAGTGGAATATTGTGTGTCACTTCCCTATACTTCGATGTGTCGGACACGGTAAAATTACCTGAGTAGAACAGATAGTTTGTTGCTGTAGCAGTAACGCCATACAATTTACCTAATGGCAACGGAACGCGATACTCACCTGTCGTAGCATCGGACTGATAAACGGCCAGCAACTCATCCTTATCCAGATCCATCAGCTCGATCTTCGCGCGAACAGGTTTCTTCGTACGCTTATCGAACACGGTACCCATGACGAGAATAACTGGCTTCGGCTGAAGATCCGCAGGAAGCACTGCGAAGAAGAGATCGGTATTGCCGAGTCTACCGCGATCGGAATCGTAGATGATCGTGTCACCGCGCGCCGGGATCGTCAAGAACTCATCGTTGCCGGAGGTGTTGATCGGCGTCCCCAGGTTTTTCGGCTCTGTCCATGTGCCATCATCCTGCCGATAGGTTACAAAGAGATCGTGCTCTCCGTAACCAGCATGCTCATCGGACGAAAAGTAGAGTGTGCGTCCATCGGCAGCAATAAACGGCGAGCGTTCGCTACCTGCGGTATTGATCGTCTCTCCGAGATTTACCGGAGCCGCCCAGCCACTGCCCGTATTGCGATAGCTTACCCAGAGATCTTCCGATCCGTCGACCGAGCCAAGTCTGCGCGAGGAAAAATAGAGTGCCGTGCCATCGGGATTGATCGAAGGCTGCCCATCCCACTGCGGAGAGTTGACGACGCGTCCAATATTGATCGATGCCTTCCAGCCGGAATCGTCGAGAGCACTCATGTAAATGTCGCAGTCGCCAACACCGTCGGGGCGGCGGCATAGCGAGTAGTAGACTTCCTGTCCGTCAGCGCTGAATGTCGAAGCACCTTCATCGTCGATGGTATTGATCGCACCCATCGGTCGCGATACTGCCCAGCGGCCCGAGCCGTCTCTATTTGCAGTGAAGAGATCGTCGCCAAAGTCGCCGGTCTCGTTGTACTTCTGCGTGTTCGTCGAAGGACGGCGTGAGGTGAAGTAGAGCAACTTGCCATCGAGTGTCACTGCAGGGCCAAACTCGAGATATGGAGAGTTGACAGAGTCAAGCGGAACAGGTTCGAATGTATTCCCCGGTTGCTTGCGTAATTCCTGACTCCGCTCGGTGTAGTTGATAAACGATAGTGAGCGGCGCAACGTGAGGCTATCCTCTTCGAGGATCGGCTTCATACGTCTGGTGAAAAGGTTATACGCAATGGCCGCGCTGTCAAACTTCCGGAGCGTTCGGTATGATAATGCGAGGTTGTAATAGTTGTAATCGTCGAAGGCAGAGTCAAGCGCTATGGCACGCTTGTAAAACTCGATGGCCTTCGAGTAATTGCGCAGCTTCTGGTACATTGCTGCGATACGCTGGACGGGATACGGATACTTCGTATCGGCAGCGATCGCCTGGTTGTACTTATAGAGCGCCTCGGCAAATTGTCCCTGCTGCTCGTACTCATAGCCTTCGCGGGCATGATCGAGCGCTTCTTTCGAGGGCTGAGCAAATACCGTAACGGATATGAGCGAAATGACGACGAACGTAACGGAGCGTAATGTCCGGTACACATTTATATTCATGCTGTTATCTGATCCTTTTCGTCGTAACAAAAGCTCTATACTTTTTCCTCAGTAGTACTAACCGGTAATGGACGCTGGTCTTCGAACCGAACTTGCAGCACTTCCTTAGGCGTACGTTTAAGAACGACGATCCTTACGCCGTCCGTTTCCTTGGATTCATCGGTCTCCGGAATATGCCCAAAGAGCTGCGTGATATACCCGCCAAGCGAGTCGTACTCCTGATGCTCGCGGATCTCGAAATCCGGAAGGTAATCCGCAAGATGCATATTCACGTTCGGGATCGACAGGTTTGCCGGCAGCGTCAGGCAGCGGGCTTCCTTATCCCAGATCATCGGCATTTCCTCGTCGTATTCGTCCTGGATCTCGCCAACGATCTCCTCGATGATATCTTCGAGGGTGACAATGCCCGCCGTACCGCCAAATTCGTCGATGACGACGGCCATATGGAATTTCCTCTGTTGGAGTTCACGTAAAAGCTCGGCTATGAGTTTCGTCTCCGGCACAAACATCGTCGGACGGATGATATCGTAGAGAACGATCAGGTCGGGATGCTCAATAAGCGCGAGCACGTCTTTCGAGTACACAACGCCGATGATATTGTCGACAGACTCCTGATACACGGGTAAGCGCGTGTACCCCTCGGCAATGAGCATCTCGATAACCTTGTCGCGCGGATTCTGCAGATCGATGGCAACGACTTTCGTACGTGGGACCATCACTTCCCTTGCCGTCGTCTCGCGGAAGTCGAGAATATTCTCGAGCAGTTCGTTCTCCGTCTTGTCAAGTACGCCCGTCCGCGCACCTTCTTCGAGCATCACGCGGAATTCTTCTTCCGAAATGCGGCTCTCGGTAAAACTTGCCCTGTCCTTGAACGGCTTCAGGAAAGTGTTGGCAAGCATCACCGGGAAATGGATGAACGGCTTGAGGATCTTGATCGACTTCAGGAGAAATCCACTTAGGACAAGCGAGATCTTTAAGTTCTGATGCAGTGCGATCGACTTTGGGATCAATCCACCAAATGTCAGGATCAACGCTAAGAGGATGAACACGCTGATCGTAATGCCGAGAAAGATACTGAATCCTACCGAAATATTAAAATTATTGTACAGCAGGAATGCCAATTCTTCGATGGCGAAGAACCCGGTGAAGATAGCGGCGACGATGGCAAAGAACCCGGAGCCGATCTGCACGGCTGCTAAGAATTCTTCCGGAGTTGACTTCAGCTCGAGCACTGCCCTGGCGTGGCGCTTCGTCTTTTCAGGTGTGTCCTCATCTTCGACGAGTTCGCTGAGGCGACTTTTGCGCACGGTCAGCACGCTCGTTTCGGCCAACGAGAAAAAGGCGTAAAAAACGATGGAGAAAAAAACCAGGAATATTTCCAGCGGCAGCGATAGCATGCTTACATACTTTCCGGAGCAGTGACGCCAAGGATCGACGTGCCATTAGCAAGCACCTGCTTCGTAGCAAGCGCGAGCGCTAAGCGCGACGATTGAATTGGCTCGGGTTGACCTACCATACGGCAGTCATGATAAAATTTGTGGAATTGCGCTGCGACCTGCCGCAGGTACTCGCAGATATGATGCGGCGTATACGCCTCGGCAGAGAGCAAGACAGTTGCCGGGAAGCGGCGCAGCAACTTAATGAGCGCAAGCTCTTCGGCATGCTCCATACTGTCGAGCGGCGCCTTCTTCAGATTCTCCGTATCAACGCCCTGCTCCTTTGCAAAACGGAGAATGCTTGCGATACGGGCATGCGCATACTGCACGTAGTAGACAGGATTCTTCTCCGACTGCTCCTTCGCAAGAGAGACGTCAAATTCAAGATGAGATCCAACAGCACGCATATTGAAAAAGAACTTCGTGGCGTCAGTGCCAACATCGTCGATCAGCTCGTCAAGTAGATAGTTACCGCCGCTGCGCTTGCTGAACTTGATCAACTCGCCTTCGGATACGAACGAGACCATCTGGTGAATGATGACCTTCACTTTGTTTGAGTCGAAGCCAAGTGCCTTCAGCGTGGCGAGCACGTCGGGGATCGTCGCAATGTGATCGGCACCAAAAATATCGATCACTTCACTGTAGTTGCGTCTGAGCTTGTCGATATGATAGCAAATATCGGGCAGACGGTACGTCGGCTCGCCGCTCGATTTAACTATTACGCGATCCTGATCCATACCCATCTCGGAAAGCTTCAGCCAGACTGCGCCGTCTTTGTCGTAGGCGAGGCCCTTCTCTTTCAGCTCTTCGATGATCTTTGTGATCGCGCCGGATTCGTAGAGCGAATTCTCATTGAAGTAAATATCGTGATGGACGCCAAGCCGCTCAAGCGTCTTCTTAATGCTCGCGAAGTTATGCGTCTCGCCGTACTTCTGGAAGAAGAGCATGTCTGCATCGCGCTTGCTGTCGCCGTGCTCTTTGACGATATCTTTCGCAATGTCGATGATCTCGAGTCCATGGTACCCGTTTTCCGGAAGCTCGACCTTATCACCTAGCTCTTGCAGGTAACGCACCTGGACCGACGCCGCCAGATTTCTCATCTGGTTGCCGGCATTATTGAAGTAGTACTCGCGGGTGACCGTATAGCCTACCCACTCAAGAAGA
>JANWLI010000054.1 GCA_025450975.1 Candidatus Kapaibacterium sp.
ATAAGAAGGCACAGGATGTCGAGCTTGCATTCTTCCATATTAATTCTGTGCTCGGATTTGTCGTGCTCATCTTCACGTTCTTCGGCGTAGGAAGGATCTGGCAGTAGCATGAGTACTCCTCGTATCGTGGTCGGTATCACAGGCTCCAGCGGAGCAGTGTACGCACTTGATTTTCTCAAGCGCTGTCCGTACGACAAGTTTGTCGTCATGAGTAAGTGGGGCAAGGCCGTCATGAAAGACGAGCTAAGTCTTGAGGATCCGGTCAATGATCTTTCGCCATACTACAAGCGTGCCTTTGCCGATACGGATATGACGGCGCCGCTTGCGTCGGGGTCGAATCATATCGATGCATTTGTGATCCTGCCGGCCTCGACATCGACGATCGGCAAGATCGCCTCGGGTATTGGTGATACGCTGATCACGCGGACTGCGGCAGTCTGCCTCAAAGAGCGCTATAAGATGATCATCTGCGTTCGCGAGACGCCGCTTTCGACAATAACCTTAGAGCAGCTGACGATGCTTTCACGTGAGGGTGTTGTTGTTATGCCGATCTCGCCTCCACTGTACTATGTGCCGAAGACAGTCGAGGAGTACGTGCAGGGATTTGTCAATAAGGTCCTGCAGCATTGTGGTGTTCCGATGCCGGATGGCTGGCGCGCCGAAGATCTCAAATAATGGCTAAGCGATCCTTTCACTCCCTTCAGGACTTCCTGCACTTTCTCAAACAAGAAGGTGAGCTTCAGGTTATCTCTACGCCCGTCGATTCGCAGTACGAAGCATCGACGATCGCCGTCCGCTCCATGCTCGAAGGTGGCAAGGCGCTGCTGTTTGAGAATGTCAAAGGAGCAAAATTTCCGCTTGCGATGAATGTGCTTGCAAGTGATAAGCGCGTAGAGCTTGGCATTAGTGACGATCCGGATGCGCTAGGCTCGAAGCTGCTGCATATGGTCGAGGAGCTGATGCCTCCGACCCCTGCGAAGATCTACAGAGCTGCGAAGCCGCTGTTTAGTCGTTTGATATCTGCGCGTGTCAGAAAATCCGATAGCGGTGCTGTCTCACAATTTCTCGCAGACGGAAAACTTTCCTCGCTGCCGATCTTAAAGACGTGGCCCGACGATGGCGGCGATTTTATTACGTTGCCGCAAGTTTTTACTTACGATCCGCAGACCGGGAAGCGCAATGTCGGCATGTACCGCATGCAGGTCTTCGATCCTTCGACGACCGGCATGCACTGGCAGATCCAGAAGGGCGGCGGCTTTCATTACAATGTAGCCGAATCGCAAAATCTACCGCTTGAAGTAGCGGTGGCAGTCGGGACTGATCCTGCGCTCTTACTTGCAACGATCGCGCCGCTGCCGGAGGGCATCGACGAAATACTCTTTGCCGGCTTCCTCCGTGGGGAAGCTACGAAGATGACGCGTGCACGGTCGCTTGGCATTCAGGTGCCTGCGGAGGCAGAGTTTATCATCGAAGGGATCGTGCCGCCGCATGAGCGTAGGCTTGAAGGGCCGTTCGGCGATCACTTCGGTCATTATTCGCATGCAGGGATGTTTCCGATCTTTCAGATCCGGCAGGTCACGCATCGGGCGAATCCGATCTTTGCGGCGACGGTCGTCGGCAAGCCGCCGATGGAAGATAAGTGGCTTGGCGATGCAACGCAGCGTATCCTTGGGCCGCTGGCCAAGCTCACGCATCCGGAAGTGAAAGATCTCTGGGCATTCTACGAAGCAGGCTTCCATAATTTCCTCGGCATTGCAGCGAAGCAGCGTTATGGTAAGGAAGCGATGAAGACGGCACTGTCGCTTGTAACCGATGCGCAGCTATCGCTGACAAAGTGCGCAGTTGTTGTCGACGAGCATATCAATGTTCGAAATTTCCGACAGATCGTCCGGCAGATCGCGAAGAATTTCGATGCGTATTACGACTGCCTGATCCTGAACAAAGTCCCGCTCGATACGCTGGACTTCACGAGCTACACGATGAATCTCGGCTCGAAGCTGCTCATCGATGCAACGACAAAGCTCGAAGCTTCTGCAAGCGGAGGTAAGTATCCGCCGCGCAGAGAAAGCATGTTCTATCGTGGAGCGGGTATGATCCCGTTGCCAAGCTTAACGGTAGTCGATGCGCGGATCATGGAATGGGTGCAGATCGAAGATGCGTTGCTCGTCGTAAAAGTTAAGGGGCCGTATCGATCGGGTGATAGCAGAGCTGAATTCGATCCGCTGAAGAAAACGTCGGGGAGGGAAGTTATCGAGAACATGATCAACCCCGAGCATCTTGCTCATCTTCCTGCAGGAGTGAAGATCGTGGCGGCAGTGAGCGAAGATGTGAACCTCTCGAGCGATCTGGAAGTCATGTGGGGGATCTTCACGCGTTTCGATGCGGCACGGGATGTTGTCTTTACGAAGACGAAGCTTGAAGGATCGACCGTGATCTATGACGGGATCATGGGAATTGACGCTACCTGGAAGCCGGGATTTCCGGATCCCTGCGAGATGCTGCCCGAGGTCGAGGAGCTGGTAACCCGCAATTGGAAGAAATATGGCTTCTAACGAGGCTCGGGGACGTATCCGTCGTAAATTTGAACTCAATTTTTCCGTAAATCGTACTACATAGCAAGCTATGGCAGAAAATCTCCTGGAAGTTAAGGGACTTAAGAAGTATTTCCCGATCAAAAAAGGCGTTTTTTCGAAGACAGTCGGTAATGTCAAGGCTGTCGACGATGTGTCGTTCACGATCAAACGTGGCGAAACGCTTGGCCTCGTCGGTGAATCGGGTTGCGGAAAAACGACAACTGGCCGCTGCATCCTGCGCCTGATAGAGCCGACTGCCGGCTCGGTGAAGTTTGCAGGCAAGGAAGTCACAACGATGCCGATGGAAGAGCTCCGGATCATGCGCCGGAAAATGCAGATCATCTTCCAGGATCCGTACTCGTCGCTTAATCCGCGTATCACCGTTGGCGGAATGCTCACGGAAATTTTGAAGGTCCACAAGCTCCGCAACTCCGAGGCGGAGATGAAGGATCGCGTTGAAGAGTTACTTAAGCTCGTCGGGCTAAACCCCTTGCATGCAAGACGTTATCCGCACGAATTTTCGGGTGGCCAGCGTCAGCGTATTGGTATTGCGCGTGCACTTTCAGTTGAGCCTGAGTTCATCGTTTGCGACGAGCCGGTCTCCGCGCTTGACGTTTCCATCCAGTCGCAGGTGCTGACCCTGCTCATGGACTTGCAGCAGCAGCTGCATCTGACCTACCTCTTTATTGCTCATGATCTTTCGGTCGTGAAGCACATCTCCGATCGTGTGGCAGTGATGTATCTCGGCGAGATCGTCGAGGTCACTGATTATACGTCCCTGTATGCCGATCCTAAGGCTCCGTATACTGAAGCATTGCTCTCGGCCGTGCCGATCGCCAACCCGCAGGCAAAGCGCGAGCGTATCGTGCTTACCGGCGACGTGCCGAGTCCGGCAAACGTGCCGACGGGCTGCTACTTCCATCCGCGCTGCCCGAAGGTATTCGGAGACTGTAACAGCATCCATCCCACGCTTACCGACGACAAGCAGGGGCATATGGTGCGTTGTCTTCTCTATCCCAACAGCTATCCGCAGTCGACGCAGGCAAAAGCAGCGTAATGGTCCGGGCCGCTGATTATAAGGCGTCGGATGCTTTGTGGAGTATTTCGAATGCGATCAGCTTCTTTCGTGTCCTGCTTATCATTCCGACAGTAATCGCGCTGCATCAGCGCGATACGATGCTGACCTGCAGCATGATGCTCGGCGCCTATATTTCCGATCTTGCCGATGGCTACGTTGCGCGTAAGCGGCATACGGTTACGGAGTTCGGAAAGATCATCGACCCGCTTGCCGATAAGATATTCGTCATCGTTGTCATCCTGGCGATGACGAACCTTGGGATGGTGCCGGTGTGGTTTTTCCTTCTTGTTGTTATCCGCGATCTGGTGATCCTGGCCGGTGGTATCTGGGCAAAGCGGCGGTTTGGGGTGGTCCTGCCCTCAAACTGGGTCGGGAAGGCAGCCGTGTTCTGTATAGCGCTTTCACTTTTCCTTGCCGTGCTCGGAGTTTCTAACGAAGATTTGCTGTTCTTCTGGGTTCTCTCCTCAGTCCTGATCGGTTTATCCGTATTTGCCTATGCAAAGCGCCTTGCCGATATTATCAGTGCCGAAGGAGTGTGATAACACATTATGGGATTTTTCGATAAATTTAAGTTTTCCCGGTTAAAAGAAGGTCTTGCGAAGACGCAGGAAAATCTGGTCCGCAAGATCACACGTATCCTGCACGGGTCGCGGAAGATCGACGATGCCCTCATGGCGGAGATCGAAGAGACGCTGCTGCTTTCGGATGTCGGCGTAACGACGACAGAGACGATCATGAAGAACCTCGTCGACCGCATCGCCCACATGAAGTGGGAAGATGCCAGTCAGCTCCGTGACGAGCTGCGTAAGCAGATCTCGATGGCGCTCTCGCATGACGGCACTGTCGCCTCGATCGAAGATCCATTTGCCTTGCCCTCGGATAAGAAGCCGTTCATTATCATGGTTGTTGGCGTTAACGGCGTCGGCAAGACGACGACGATCGGTAAGCTTTCGTATAACTACCGTAATGCCGGTAAGCAGGTTATCATCGGCGCAGCCGATACCTTTCGCGCTGCAGCGAACTCGCAGCTTGAAGTATGGGCTGACCGTGCCGGTGTGCCGATCATCCAGCAGCATCAGGGTGCAGATCCGTCAGCCGTTGCTTACGATACGGTACAGGCTGCTGTGGCGCGTAATAGCGATGTTGTGCTCATCGACACTGCAGGCCGCCTTCACAACAAGGCGCATCTGATGCAGGAGCTTGACAAGATGACGCGCGTCATGCAGAAGCTTGTACCGGATGCTCCGCATGAAGTGTTGCTTGTGCTCGATGCGACAACGGGGCAGAATGCGCTGCAGCAGGCAAAAGAATTTTCCAAAGTCGCTCCGATCACGGGGCTTGTGCTGACGAAGCTTGATGGAACGGCGAAGGGCGGCGTCGTGATCGCGCTCTCGAACGAGATGAAGATTCCGGTCCGTTACATCGGTGTCGGCGAGAAGATCGACGATCTGCAGCCATTCGATCCGAACGAGTTCGCCAAGGCGCTCTTTGGCGACGACACGTTCCGCGGCGAGTCATATTCCGTCGAAGAGGAAGTCGCAGCATAACCATTCGTAAATTACAGTCGGAAGTTCAAGCACCGCATGTCCGCAATACGTAAACTTGATAGTGCTCTTGTTCAGAAGATCGCTGCCGGCGAGGTTGTCGCACGCCCGGAATCAGTGGTAAAAGAGCTTATCGAGAATTCGCTTGATGCGAAGGCGGAAGTCATTACCATTTTAATTAAGCAAGCCGGCAAGGCGCTCATCCAGATCGTCGATGACGGAATGGGCATGTCTCGCGAAGATGCCGAGCTGTGTGTTGAGCGCCATGCGACAAGTAAGTTAACAAGCTTTGACGATCTCGAGAAGATGCGGACCTACGGCTTCCGCGGCGAGGCACTTGCGGCGATCGCTTCGGTATCGCAGTTCGAGATGCGTACCCGTAAACGTGGCGACGACCTGGGCACGTACCTGAAGCTAGAAGGTGGCATTAAGCGCGAAGTGCGCTCCGAGGCCTGCGACGAAGGCACTGCGATCTACATTCGTAATCTCTTCTTCAATGTGCCGGCACGCCGGAAGTTCATGAAGAGCGAGGCGACGGAGTTCAAACATATCGTCGATACGGTTAGCCGCACGGCGCTTGCAAATCCGAATGTACGTTTTGTGCTGATCTCCGATCACGACGTCGTTTTCGATCTCCCGGCATTCCGCCCGCTTCCGGAGCGAGTCGAGCAGATCTACGGTCCGAAACTCCGATCAGCGTTGCTGCCGATCGAGGCTGTTACTGGAGATTTACATCTTCATGGTTATGTAAGCGCACCAAGTTTTGTAAAGCGTGTGCGGACGGAGCAATTATTTTTCGTCAACGATCGTCCGATCCATTCTTCACGAGGGCTAGCCTTTGCCGTCTCGAATGCCTATGAGCATCTTATCGAGAAGGGCGCATTCCCATCGTGTTTTCTCTTTATCAATATCGATCCGAAGAAGATCGATGTGAACGTGCATCCGCAGAAGCTGGAAGTAAAGTTTGAGGACGAGCGGAACGTCATCGAGACGGTCCGTCATTCGCTTGCCGATGCATTGCAGCGCTCGTCGAAGCGTTCGGCTGTCGATGGTGCGATGGCTCCGGAGATGACGATGCCGGAGTCGCTCAATCGCGGCGATGCTGCGCGACTCCGTTTCCCGGAATTTGGCAAAGCGCCAGAGCGCTCGGAAGTTGCGAAGATCCCCGTCGGCCGACCGCCGGTGCAGGGAAGCAC
>JANWLI010000055.1 GCA_025450975.1 Candidatus Kapaibacterium sp.
ATAGTGATCTTTGCCGCGCATGTAGATGAGCAAGTCATCGATGATGCCACCCTGCTCGTTCGTCATTGCGCTATACTGCGCCTTCCCCGGTTCGAGTGCGGCGACGTCGTTGACGGTCAGATACTGCAGAAAGTCGAGCACTTCGGGACCTTCGACGTTGAACTCGCCCATATGCGAGACATCGAAGACGCCAACGCCGCCATCGCGGACGATCTTATGCTCGGCGATGATGCCTTTCGTGTACTGCACGGGCATTTCAAAGCCGCCAAATTCGACGAGTTTGGCCCCAAGAGCCACGTGTTTATCGTAAAACGGAGTTCTTTTCACTCGAGGTAAGGAAATCGAAACTGCAAAAATACGGCAGTAGAGGGGGCCAGCCCGCTAACTCCGCCCTATGCCCGAATTGTTATAGGTCTAGAGGCGTTGCCACATAGACCTTTCAGAAGCATTTTTCACTTTTTTCGCATACTATTATGAAGCACTTATCTATCGCTCGCATTCGCTGGGCAACGCTGCTTGTCCTGGCATTCTCGTTCGTGACCTTCGACTCGTATGCTGCGCTTAACATGTATCTGAAGCTCAAAAGCCTTTCCGGCGGCAAGACCTATACCTGCCAGTTGGATAATAATGGCAAGTTCTCATTTGAGAACGTCGAGCCCGGCACGTACGATCTCGTCTTTGTTCTCGATGGGAGCAGAAGCCAGGATGACGGCACCATTCAATCGATCGAGATCAGCAGCTTTTCCTGGGGCGCTTCCAATACTGCAGGAAAGCAGGGAAAGTCGACACCGGTAACGCGATCGAATATTTCGAATAACCGGACGGGCTCCAACGATGGCGGTGATCCCAGCCCATCAGGAAAGCAAGGAAAGTCAACACCGGTAACACGCTCGAATATTTCGAATAACCGATCGGCGACTGTCGACGCGCAGGGGCCATCCGTTACCTGCAACGGCAAAACTGTCGCCACGGGAGATCTCGATGGCGATGGAATAGCCGACGAACTCTCTTCATCGGTGATCTGGTCGCCGAAGAGCAACATTCGTTCAACGTCTCCGGATGTCATTCTTCACGAGATCGTGGTGACGAGTGCCACCACAGCCGAAGGCAAACTCAAGGCGAGCTGGAATCTCAAAGAGAACGTTAAGTAAGAGTTACGCGGTATTTAGGTAACAGAGAGCAGCCTGAACAATCAGGCTGCTTTTTTATTGATCAAGTGAGAATCTTTCATCCGGTCAGTGACATGTACTGTTAAAAGTAGCTGTTAATTCGATGCTTATTCATAGACTAGCCTGTTTCTTGCTTCTTGCGTTCTCTCCTAGTCTCCTATTTGGTCAGACTGTAGATAGCCAAATTGTATCACAGATAAAAGATACTACTCCTGATATTGTTTTGCAAGTTCTGGGTGGAGCTGCCACCATGACCGGCTGTTATTATGCATTGAATGGGAAATCAGACTTTAGTCTCTTCCCGCTTATAATGCCTGTTTTTACTGGAGCCGCTGTCGGTGCAATTGCAGAATTGACTACAGATCGACGGTCGGGTTCGTATTGGGCGAGCATAGGAGGAGCATTTGTGGGCACGGCAATTGGCGGGTTTATCTATGGTCACTTGAAGAAGTCGGGTGTCGTTGACCTTATTAAAATTCCTTTGTTTGCTGCGCCGGTACTTACGTTGTCCTGTTTATTTTTCAATTCCACGCTTGAGCCTTATTCTTTGCAGCAATATGGCCTTAGCATAATTCCATGGACAGATGCAACATCCAGTGGCATTTTTTTTCAACTGACTTATTAAAGAATTAAGGAAATCTTCCTCGCAGTTTTTACATTTAGAAACCGGTTAATAATCACAATCTTTTCATGCTACCAGTATTCAAATCCAAACCATCATTCCTCATCGCCGGCTTCGAGCGATATACGGAGAACGGCGTCCCATCGATCCGCGAAGCATGGGGTGAGTTCAGCAAGCGCCATCAGGAGATCCCGAATGCCGTCAGCCACAACACCTGCTACGGCTTCGAAGATTATTCGCGCGACTTCGATATGAATAAAGGCGGATTCCCGAAGTATTACTATCTTGCCGGACACGAAGTATCAAGCTTAGACAGTTTGCCCGAAGGTATGAAAGGTAAGCAAGTGCCCGCTGCAGATTACGCAGTCTTCACCCATCAGGGACCGATCTCTATGCTACCGCAAGTCTTTCAGGAGATCTACGGTAAGTGGATGCCAACGTCAGGATACAAGATGGACCCGGCAATAAGCGCAGACTTCGAATTCTACCCGCAGCCAATGACCGATCACGAGAATGCCCTCGTCGAGATCTGGGTGCCGGTGGTGAAAAGTTGATAGTCGATAGTTGATAGTCGATAGTTAGACGAGTGTGAGATAAAGATATCAGCCATGATGTTCCTTGTGCTCTTCCAACTCGTGCATTAACTCAATGAACTCCGGCATCTCACGGATCGGATCAAGATCAGGATCGACCTTGAAAATTTCGATGTGGCGGAAGCCGCTTCGGACGCAACGCACGAGCGTCGCCATCCCGCGCTGAGGCTGGTGAGAGAGCAAGTAGGTACATGCAAGGTTGTAGAGCGACGCAGCGTCGAGCGATTCGATCGCCGAAAGTTTATCAGCCTCGGCAATCGCTTCCGCTTCACGACCTGCCATGGAGTAGATATTTGCCAGGTTTACCATTTCATGGTAGTGATCGGGATTGAAACGGAGATGGCGTTGAAAGACGGGTATGGCTTTGTCGGCAGCAATTCGTAGTCTTTCGATGATCTCTGGCGAGGTGCCGAGTTCTTTAATATAGGTAAGATAGTTGAAATGACCTTGTGTGTCATTCTCCCGAAGTCGCACATACTCTTCGCGCGCGTTTACTGCATCCTCGGGTCGTTGGAGTGCTTGTAAGGCAAAGGCAAGTACGTCATAGCCAACACTGAACGTCGGATCGGTCGCGATCGAACGCTCGGCAAATCGTAGCGCACCTTCATAATCGTCCCGGGATAGATAGATTCTGCTCATTGCACAAAGATATTGTGGGGTCGGTCCCTCAAGCTCATGTACTTTTTCAGCGGCAGTTTCCGCACGATCGAGCAACGAAGTACTCTCCCTGTAATAACGATAGAGCACACGATAGGTGAGGGATAAGTCGGCATAAGCATTTGCAAACGTTGGATCGAGTCGCACCGCCTCCTCATAGAGACTAACCGCGCGTTCATAATCAGGTTTCGTATGCCGACTGTAGTATGCGTCGGCTTTCATCCAAAGCTCATATGCTTCGGCATTTTCTGTGCCACGCTCGCGGACCTTTTTCTTTTCCGTCGCACTAAGATGCACTTTCAACCCATCGACGATCTTCTGTGTTACTGTTTCCTGCAGATCGAAAATATCGTCCATGACACCTTTGTACGAATCCTGCCAGAGATGTTCGTACGTCTCGATATCGATAAGTGAAGCAGCGATTTTTATTCGCTCGCCAAATTTTGTCACCGTTCCCTCGACAACGTACCGGGTATCATACGTCTGGGCGATTTCGCGGGTACTTTGTTTCACACCTCGTAACTCCATTGAACTCTTGTGATCGAGCACACGGAGCGATTTCAGCGTACTAAGCGCGCCGATCAGCTCACCGGTAAGCCCATCGGCAAACCATTCGTTATCTTTTTGCGGAGAAAGGTCGCCGAACGGCAGGATGATGAGAGACTTACGAAGGTCGACTGACGACTTGCGGGCTACACCGCGCTGATGTGAGCGGATGATGGCATCATAGTCGGTGATCGCCACGTGCTGTATCCCGGCGATCTGATATTCAAATGAAGAGGGAAGAACGACTGGGGCAATCCGCACCGGCAGAATACGCTTCCCGCGTTCCGAAGCAAGGGAAAGTTCTTTCAACACATTTGCGGACTCCACCGACGATGGAGATAAGAGTAAGAGAAACGTCGAGCATCCTCTGATCCCCTCAACGATCTCCGTCGCCCATTGCTCGGCGCCATCGATGCCATGGCGATCGAGCCAAACGTTGAAATCATCGGCCTCGAGACGCTCGGCAAGCGCAAGGGCCTGTTCGGAATCCCGGCGCGAGTAGGAGATGAAGATATCAGCCATGCTTCAGCCTTTGAGATGTTTTCGATAATATACTCGTACTCAGGCAGTTTGACTAATCGGGCTTACGTATGTTACTGTATCATTTCCGAAAGTGGACGTTTCCAAACGCCTCTGAAGTTTACACCACAAAACAGATGTGTCGGGCTTGCATACAATACACTGACCGGCAAACCGGCTGGTAAGCCGGCACTCACATTGACCCAAGTTGCACCGTTATCTTTCGTAAGAAAGACTCCGTCAATTGTTGTGGCGAACACATTCGTACCGATAACCAACAGGTTGTCCACATTTTTATCTGTCAAACCGGTATTTATTTCTTTCCATGAAGCGCCCTCATCGCTCGAAAGGTAAGCACCGTCCTGTGTCCCTGCAAACAGATTAGACCCCATCACAGCGAGCGAGAGCACATACGATTTCACGTCGGGGATGTTGACGATCTTCCAGCGATTTCCTTCATCGGTCGAACGAAAGACGAGCCCGAACGAGCTTGATGCAAACAGTGACGACCCCATCTCGGCAAAAGAAAAGATCGACTGCGAACCCGGATATATCTGCGACCATGACGTCAGAGCATTATTCGAGAAGAACACGTTATTGAGACCGAGCGAATCTGTGATGGTTGCAAACACCTTTGTGGAACCGACAGAAAAGATTTGCGAACTGTTGATAGTGCGACCCGGAAACAGATCAGTCCAGTTTATCCCATTATTGGTCGATCGGAAGATACTCCCTTCATACGTTGAAGCAGCAAACAGTGACCCCTTATATTGTATTAGGTCAATAAATTCCGAGATGAAGATGCCGTCACGAGTGAGTCCTGCATTCGATGGTATCCATTCATCCCCATCATTGGTGGTTCGGTAGATCCCTCTTCCTCTGGTCGTAACTACAAGTTCATCTCCGGCTTTCGCAAAAGCACTCACGGGCGTATAGTTGATGATACCCGAATTGGAGAATGTCCAATTACCCCCATTGTTCGAGCGGAACACGCCAATATCGGTCCCGACTAACAGATCGTTTCCTACGACAGCAAATCCATACCGGGCATCCTTGGTCACTAATCCCGTATTTGCTGCCGACCAACTTCTTCCTGAATCGGAGGAGACAAATACGCCACTATCGAATGTACAGGCAACGATCGCCGAGCCGATGCGCGCGTAGGAAAGCAGGTACTGGCCCTCGGACAGTCCCTGCCCGGAAAAACTCCATACTTTGCCCGAATCGAGAGAGACGAATACCCCGAAATTTGTTGAAGCAAACAGTCTGCTACCTACTGCACCTAACGTAGAGACGGTTGTAAGTTTTGGAAGACTGTCTTTGACAATTGCCCAGGTCTGGCCTTTATCCGGTGAGCGGTAGAGGCTTGTATCCGTCGCAGCATACAGGTACCTCCCCATTGCCGCTGAAACCCAGACCTGTTCGTTGGCAGCCCATCCCTTCTTCGCGGCATTCCAGGTTGTCCCTTTATCGGTAGAAATATAAAACGTATTTGCAAATATTTCCTGAACACACAACGTGGTGTCGATCACTAAAAAGGCTGCATGATATTCATTTGGAGGAAGCCCTTTGGTGATGTTCTGCCACGTAATACCGCTATCGAGCGAGCGATAGACGCTGTCCGAGGCTGCGGCAATGAGCGTGCCGCCCACCGTAGTCATGGCCGTCATGTAACGGACGCCGTGAAACCCATCCTGTCGCTTCCAGGTACTGCCATGATCGGTTGAAGAGAAGATGCCGTTGGTCGTTCCGGCGAACACGCGGTCGCCAACTACCGCAAAGGGCCCGACACTTCCGCCAAGGGGGCCGTTGGTTTGGACCCACTGCGCCTGAGTACCGGATACAAAAAATAGCAAACTGACAAGTGAGGCAACAGAGCGGAAGCAGCGGTGGGAATCGTGTTTCATTGCTCGTTCGATAATGGTGATGAACATTCTTAGTGCGAAACGATAAATCGCTGTGCAGAACTCGAAGCGGTACCGGCTTGACGTATGGTATACACCCCATCCAAGAATTTACCGACATCGATCTGGCTATGGATGGTAGTGATGACACCGGACCAGCAGAGTCGTCCGGCAACATCGGTGATCTCAAGCATTGCCGGAGTGCCGGACAGCCCGTATACATAGAGCGTACTACCGGCAGGATTTGGGTAGACGCCGAAGGTTGCCGTATGCAGTGCTGGGTTGCCCGGTACGCTTGCGTGTTGTTCGTTCAAGGCAGCGTGCGCATTGATCCTCCCATAGCCATGGTACTTGTCCCATCCTGCAACATCTTCGGAGGCAAGGCCGACCATGTCTTCTGCAGTGCGTGTGATGATCGCCGAGAGCGAATCGGCGGTGCGAGTCGGATCTTGCGCTAGCAGAAGCGATGCAAGCCCGCTGACGTATGCCGTCGACAGCGATGTCCCCCAGGAGAAGTAGTCGGGATGAGAATCGGATACATAGATGAGTCCATAAATAAAATTACCGGGAGCAACGACCTTAATATGCGGGCCGAAATTACTCCCGCCGCTTCCGCTATACGACGGGGAGCCAGCTGATCCGGTACGATGATCGTTCTCATTTGTCGAGCCAACTGCAAATGCATGGTCACATGCCGCTGGGTAATAGGACGTGGAAGTATTGCTATTTGCCATTCCACACACGACAAGGACACCGGCGGCATGTGCGGCAGTGATGGCCTCCTGCATTGCCTGGTTCCTCACTGTTCCGGCGATAGAGATATTAATAATACGAGCCTTATTATCCACTGCGTAGTTGATCGCTTCGGCTACGCGCGAGAACGGCGTTCCACCGTTCCTGTCGAGCACTTTGCAGATCATCAACTTGCATTTCCAATCGACACCTGCGTAGAGACCGCCATCGCCGCCATTGGCTGCAAGGACTCCCGTGACGAATGTTCCATGTCCGTTGTCATCAATTGGCAGATTATCCTTATCGGCAAAATCCCATCCGACAACATCGTTCAGATATCCATTCGAATCATCATCGATGCCGTTACCCGGTATTTCATCTGTATTGCGCCAGATCCTTCCTGTAAACGAAGGATGGTCGAACTTCAGCCCTGCATCGATGACGGCAACGATTACCGAAGAATCGCCGGTAGTGAGCTGCCAGGCTTCGGGCATATCTATATCGGCGTCGTAGGTGGCAGTTGCATTAAACGTACCATCGTTGTCAAACGCCCATTGCCTCTGAAAGTATTGGACATTCGGTGCAACGCCCTGAGGTAATTGTGCCGGAGAGGACAACGCATGTGCAAGCGCATCCTCTTCTACATATTCAAAAAGATCGGTCTCAGTATACTCGGCAATCGCTCGTTCGATATCAACAGGATTCCGGAAGGTAAGCGAATAGGTTGTGCGGTAGTTTGCAGAGGTTGAATTGTGCGAACTGATTTCGTGAATATCTGCAACACCGTATTCTTCACTCAAGATTTCAAACCGTGTAGCAGGCATCTTTATGGATGGTACGGACCCAACACCGACGGGATTTGTGGAGTATGGCCGTTTGAATTTTACGATCAGGCGATCGCCCATCGCTCTGTCTTGTAATACCTGGGCAGAAAGCTGAGCGCCTAAGCATACAATTCCAGCAACGAAAAGAATTGAAACTGTGCGGAGTGAGTTCATAGAGCCAAATCTACTGAATAAAAAGTAACTTGATCTAAAACAAGACTGTTCCTTGGCGTACATAGTTGGAGGTATAGGCCATGGGGATGGGTTTAGGGATTAGGGGCCTCTATTCACAGATGCGGCAAGCAGCAGTGTCGGTACCTGCAAATGTTGCAGAAGGTATTGGACGAGATTCGCCAAGAAATTTATCCGCCATCTTTCAATCGCGAAAGGATCTTTGGCAGAGCTGGAAACACATATTACAATCGCAGCGAAGCTGCATTACATAAACCAAGATCAATTCAAGGCTGGGCGGACTCCAACGATCACTTACAGAAAAGCTCTCTAACTCAAACCACTGACCACTAGCCCTTACCCGAGAAACTTATTCCTGGCCTGCTGCAGCTCTTTGAGCAGATACTTGATATTCGGATCTTCCGACTTTTCGGCAAGCGGAAAATAATGCTTCGTCGTTTCCATCACATACTTGATGGGGTTACGCTTGACGTTAAACTCCAGACATCGGAACGTGTCAAGGCGGTCGCAGAGCTTAAGCATCTTTGCATCGTCGGTGGCGCCGGTTAGGCGTTCGACATACTCTTTTTCGATGATCTCACGCATCTCGCCCGAGGCTTTAATGTCTTTCGTCAACATCGAGACGAGGTAGCTTGTGTAGGCGCCGAAGTTGTACTCAAGGATCTCGGGTGTCAGGACCTGCGAATCTTCGAGGACGTCGTGCAGCAATGCTGCGCAGATGATCGAGATATCGCTGATACCGAGTTCGTCGACGATGATCTTGGCGACGCGGCTTGGATGCCAGAAATACGGCGTACCATCCGGCCGTTTCTGGAATTCGTGGACGCTTTCGGCCATATCGTAGGCGTCAAGTGTCACGTTCACATCAAGGGCAGTAAGGTTGCGTTCACGGAGCATCCGCTCCATCGCAGCGCGTTCGAGATACGTCTCGTTATATTTAAAGACTGGTAATTCCAAGTATGCAAAAATACGACTATGGCGCCCGATAAACGCCGGAGAGAAAAATAGCCGTTCTAGTGCACGAATGCCTTAGCGGCCGACCGAGGGAGAGTAACTAAACCTGATATCCTCGCAATACATTTCAATCTTGATGCGGCGCTGCCCATCTGCGCCTGCGGGAAGCTGCGTGAGCTTACGAGGACAGATCTTTGAAAGATCAAGCCTAAAGAGCTCTGCCGTGCCATCGTTAGCGAGGTAGATGAGCGATCCGGACTTTTCGAGCTGCGGCGTACAGCCTCCTGCGAGCCTGAAACTTTCAAAGTAATCGAGCCAGGGCTGCGCATCGGTTTGGGATAAAGTGAACGTCAGATTCGGATGATCGATCTTGCCGGGTTCCTTGAAATAGTCCCTGCTATTATCGGCTGTTTGCTGTGTCGTCTTCTGCTTGAAGACGATCGACTCGACTTTGCTGACTTTCGCAGTGGGCAGACCGGCGATCTCGAGCTTGAAGTTCGCAGGCGACCATGTCTTCTGTGCAGTTGCCGGCGGTTCGATCTTTTTATTTGGCTCCGGCCTGACTTCGTGCATCGCTGCCGGCTGAACCTTGATCGTCATGTATGCCGGATCCTTCGAGGCAGCATCGAGTGCGGGCATTTGGATCTCGGAAATGAGTGCAGCCTGGAATTCGCGGCGTGCACGCTCGTGAAAATTGAAGTCTTCCATGATGATCGCGCCACTCTTGCGCAAGTACTCTTTATTCCACGAGCTCTCGATCCAGTCATAGATCGCCGGCGTCATGCTCAGGCCCAATTGCATGGCGAAATCGCCTGCAACGCTTGGCGCTGTAGCCGCGCCTTGAAAACTCTGTAGATATCCTGCAGTTTTTCCGTCGATCTCTATGAGAAATTTGCCGGATACATAGCCGCGCCGGTTCGCATCGGAACTCCAGGTCGTTTCGGATTGCGACGCGCCTTCATCCCATTGGCGGCCGCCAATCCCACTTCCAGCGCTATCTTCGGATGACGGGCCCATAGCGATCGTGATCTCGTGATGGCCGAACTGTCCGTTCTTTTCGGCAACAAGTTTCAGAAAGTATGATTTATTCGGTTTAGCTGTCCCCGGCGAAAGCCAGAGATTCGACGGGATCGGCTCTTTCTTGAGCGAGATGTAGCGTGGTGTGCCGACTTCGCGCAGATACCAATTGTAGTTGAACGGGCCACCGGTTGCCGAGCGTGCGCGGCCGGTGAATTCGTGCGGGGCGTCCGGATCGAGTGGCATCGTCTGCGGCGCAGTGATACGGACTTCGATCGGTGTCTTGACGACGATCGGTTCGCCGAGGCGATTGATATCGGGAATACCGTCGCCATCGATGTCGATATTGCCTTCGCCACAATCATCGGAAACCGTAAACGAGAACGGTGTTGCCCAGCCATCCTGATAGCTTACCAACGGCCGTCCTTGAAAATCAAGTGCGCGGACGCTCCAGGCATAGCGCTTCCCTACTTCGGGATAAAAATATTCGACGGGCCAGATCAGCTCCGTGAGTCCCATCAGTTCGCGCTCAAATACCGGGCGTGCACTGCGAAGCGCCGTCGATGGATTCTGTCCGGCGAGAACTTCGAAGACTGAGAGTCGGTAACGAACGGGCTCCATCGGAGCCGGAACCACGGGAGTCCAGCGGAACATCGGGCGCGGATTGCCGGAGTTCATCTCGATGACATTGTTCTGCCCAAGTTTGCACAGGACTGCCTGATCGGCAGGCAGGATCAGATATGGAGTCGTATAGGAAACGATCGTAACGCACACCGGTGGCAAGAGTGCCAGTTGCTCGAGTGTCGTAGCATCAATGATCTTTATCGTGATGCAGATCGTGCCGTCGGGAATGCGCCCCGATCGCTTCGTGCTTTCGTCGAGGTTATCTTCGAAGTGCATGGCAGACATCGGTACGATATTCTCACCGTAGAAGGTGCGTATGCCAGGGTTAATCGTTTGCGGCTGCAACTTGTCGGCATTCGTGTAAGCGACAAGTTTGTTGTTATGCGAGATCTCGGCTAATATCTTCACATCGGTCGGAACCGATGGTGCATTCGTGACGATCAGCGTTACCGTATTAACACGCGATGACCAGTCCGAGAGATACGGCGACGGGTTCGGCGAAAAGATCAGCTGAGCAGACCATTGCGAGTAAGCAAACTGCGCTGCAAACGTGCAGACAAGGAAAATAGACTGTAGAAGGCGCTTTACGATCATTATTGCCTTTCTTGGGCGTCCTGCGAATATACCACATCTTCATTAGAAGGACGTTGGCTTGGTGGCCTTTGTGACAAATGGGGCAAATATCGGTTCTCACGAAAACCTGTGGGGGCTGCAACGTGTTGTATTATCGTATTATTATCCAGGGTTGTTGTTGGTTATGTATTTACGGTTCGTCGGATTCATCTTACTCTTCATTTCTGCTATTCCTCTCTTTGCTCAGGAGGATAGCCTGACTGTCATTGGCACGAAGGACGTTATTACCGGCCTCGATACTCCCTGGGAGATCCTTTGGGGACCGGATAATCATATATGGATGACAGAGCGCTATGGGCGTATCAGCCGTGTCAACCCGGAAACAGGAGAACTTACGCCGCTCATCACCATGCCGGAAGTCTATGAGACGGCCGAGGCCGGACTTATGGGAATGACACTGCATCCGCATTTTCCCGATCCGCCTTATCTCTACACTGCCTATACCGGCAAGGTTGACGATTCAACTTACGGTGTTTACATTGTTCGCTTCACTTATGCGCGGGATACGCTGGTCGACAAGCAGATCCTGATCGATCCACGACGAATTATCGGTGGCACGATTCATGACGGCTGCCGCCTTCTGATCGATAGCAACGACATGACGATGTACGTCACGACCGGCGATGGCGAGGATTATTGGTATCCGCAGACCGATTCCATTTATAATGGCAAGGTGCTCCGCATGAACCTCGATGGCTCGGTGCCGGACGACAATCCCATTCCCGGCAGTCATGTATGGTCTAAAGGCCATCGGAATGCGCAAGGTCTTGCCTACGGACCGCATCACTTGATGTATACTACGATGCACGGCACCTTTGAGGAAGATGAGATCAACATCATTGTCAAAGACGGAAATTACGGTTGGCCGAATATCAACGGTAAAGCTGATTTTGGTGATGAAGTTGCGTTCGCTAGTGACTCATCGGCCATTGACCCGATCTATACCTGGACTCCGACGATCGCACCGGGCGGATGTCTGTACTACGACCACGAGGAATTCCCTCAACTCCGCAATTCCCTGCTGATCGCCATCCTCAAAGGCGATGGCGACGGTAACAGCTATATGATAGCTGCGCATCTCGACAGTGCGGGGACTGCCGTGACCGATACCGTGCGCTACTTCTACGGAGAATACGGCAGGTTTCGGGATGTCGCTATCGCTCCCGATGGAAGAGTCTTCATCTCGACAAGCAATAGAGATTCAAAGGGATTTCCAAGACAGGACGACGATCGTATTCTCATGCTCTACGCTGCGCCCCAGGTATCGGTCGCAGTTGATGAGCAGTCCACGGTTTCGATCTCACCAAATCCAATGACTGGTGCTGCTTCGTTCGTGACGCTGCCGCACGAATTTGTCGGCGCTTCGTATGATATCGTCGATGCCTTGGGGCGTATCGTTCGGACCGGGACCCTGGAGTTCACCCAATCGCGTATCGAGCGTGGCACGCTTGCCGAAGGCGTTTATATCCTCCGCGTGCAGGGCGATGTTCCCTGCTCTACGCGGTTCGTAGTTAACTGAGTTTCTTGAGGATCGCTTCGAACTCCGGGAGGTTGCGCAGTGGATCGAGGTCGGGATCGGTGCGAATCAACTTCAGGTTGCCAAAGCCCTTGTCGACAGCAAGAGCGATCGCCTTAATTCCGTCGTCTAGTTTTTTATGCCGAATGAGCATACAGCCGACATTGTAAAGACTAAGTCCATCGCTGTGAGAAGAAGCTAAGAGTCTGTTGACGATATTCAGAGCTTTTTCTGTTTCGTGAAGGTCGAAGTAAAAGCTCGCAAGCCCTGCCAGGAGGAATTGATCGTCGGGCTGAAGTTTGCGTCTGTGCTCGAAGAGCGGCAAGGCGCGCTCGGCAACGTACGTTTGTCCTTGTGTGTCGCCGGTTTTCGAATACTGCACATACAGATTCCAGAAACCGAAGATATTTTCCGGATTGACTTCCGTGCACTTCTGATACCACTCAATAGCTTGGATCGTCTTTCCTGCCTGGGAGTAAACAAACCCCATGCTCAAGTAACCCCGGATGATATTGGGTTCGAGCTCGATAATTTTTTGGGAGGCATCGATCGCTGCATCGAAATTGCCGCGGATCGTCTCGAGCGTTGCAAGGGCATGATAGGCAACTGTGATCGTATCATTGATCGCAAGCGACCTATCGATCAGTGCTGCGACTTCGTCAAGCCACTCTTTGCGCTGTTCGTAAACACGATAGAGGACGAGCAATGCCGACGCCTTGATCGCCATAGCAGCAGCAAAGCCGGGATCAATAGTCAGCGCTTCGTCGAGCAACTCAAGGGCATGCGTAATCGCTTGCTTTGTGCTCTGTTCGATGAAGCTTCCGGCACGCATATAAAATTCATAGGCTTCGGCGCTTTCGGTCAGACGCGCGGTTAGCTTCTCTTTATCTATCAGCGAGAGTGTGACTTTCAGCGCATCGATGGTCTTTCGTGCAACGGCTTCCTGGATGTCAAAGATATCATCCATGACGCCGCGATGCGCCTCATTCCAGATATACTCGGTCGAGCGCGAGTCGTAGAGAGCGACAGTGATCTTGATCTGCTCGCCGTGCTTGCGAACTGCACCTTCGATGCAGTAGCGGACTTTCAGCGCTTGTGCAATTGCCTGCAGGCTTCCCTTGTAGCCTTTGTAGCCCATGGCAGTGCGGCGATCGGTGACGCGAAGCGACTGGATGCCGGAGAGTGCGTTGATCAGTTCGTCGGCAAGGCCGTCGGCGAACCACTCGTTGTCCTTGCCTGCTGAGAGATCTTCGAATGGGAGAACGGACAGCGAGACGCGTTCGTCTTTCGGTGCAGGTTGCTGAGCGGGTTGTGGCGCAACGGGCGTCGAGCCCGCGACGGCGCCGATTCGATCAAGGCCTCGAAGAATACCGTCGAAGTCGGCGTACTTGACTCGCTGCAGACCCGCCAGTTGGTAGCGAAGGTCGGCAGTGAGGTCGACGTGTTCGAGGTCGACGGGGATGATGGTCTTGCGCGACTCCGATGCGAGTGAGACTTCTTTGACAACATTATGCGATGCGACGGAGCTTTCGGAGAGCAGAAGGAGCACTACCTTGCACGTATCGATAGCGGTGACGATCTCGCGGGACCAGCTCGTGGCCGCTTCGATGCCTTGCGTATCGATCCAGATCGAACATCCGGATGCTCGCAAGCGCTCTGCTAAGGAGAGCGCTTGTTCTTTATCGCGGCGTGAATATGATATGAAGACGTCTGACACATAGCAAAGTTACGGCAGGCGGACGGGCAGACGGGCAGACGGTCAGACGTTCAGAGGGGGCGGACGGTCAGGCGTTCGAATACGTATGTTTGTAATCATTCATTAATCATTATAACACATGTCGAACATTACTACCTACCGTGACCTACTTGTGTGGCAAGAGGCAATGAACCTCTGCGAACTTGTATATGAATTGACACATCGGTTTCCCGATAGAGAATTATATGGTTTAACTTCTCAATTGCGTCGAGCATCGGTTTCCATCCCTTCCAATATTGCCGAAGGACACGGAAGACGAGGTTCAAAAGAGTTGTCGCATCATCTTTCGATTGCAAAAGGATCACTTTGCGAACTCGAGACACAAATACTCTTGTCCGTTCGACTGCATTTTCTTTCAAAGGAAGATGGAGACAGATTCTGGACTAAAGTTCAGGACGTTGGAAGATTGCTGAATGCCTTTATCAGATCTTTGCTACCGTAATCGCGCAGCATCCATTTAGACCTGAACGTCTGATCGCCTGCCCCCTGCACGTCTGTCCGTCCGACCGTCTGCCCCTAGCGCCTTCCCCACTGCATAAACCTGCCGCGCTGGATGTCGACCGTAGCTGTATCGCTGAAGGTCCCTTGCGGGTTCGTGCGCCAGATGATGAGCGTTGCCGTACCGTCGCCATTGAAGGTGGCGTCGACGTCGCGGACGATCGAGAGGCCGTTCTGGCCGGTGGCGGTGTAGTGCGAGGTGGCCGTGCCTGTCATCCAGATCGGGCTGTCCTTGTTGTCGCGGTGGAGTTCGTTGTTGTTGAAGGTGACGGTCTGCTCGACATTCACTTCCTTGCCGCCGGCAGCTGTGGTCAGTGTATGAACACCGCTGCGCCAGTAGGTGCCGTTGAGTGTTGGCGGAGCGCCGCCTGCGCCGAGGTTGGTCAACTCCCATGCGGCATGTGAAGTGTCGTTGAGGTCGATGCGTGGGCTTGTTGCCATTAGTCGGCCATCGACAGTCATCGCGATCTTCGTCGTTATGCCTTTGGTGAAATCGGCCGTTGCGATGGGGCCGGTGAAGAAATTGTAGCGATAGACGAGGCTTGCCGAGTAGCTCGAGTTATTGAACGTGCGTTCGCGGCTTAGGGTGATGATGTGCGTCTTCGTCGCGTCGTCGTAGGCGGAGTCGCGGGCCTGGACTTCGTTCTTGCCGGAAGCGAAGTTGCCGATGCTGAAGCCTTCGGCGAGGTTCGACGCATCGCCCATGGAGGCGCCGGCGCCGCCGGTTTCCGTGCCGATGATCGAGCCGAAGCCATCGGCCGCAGCCTCGGAGCCGTAATCGCCTTCGGAACTGGTGGAATCGTCCTTGCAGCCGGTAAGCGAAAACACGGCAAGCGATGCAATAAGAAGGGGGTGATAGAATTTCATCGTAATACCCAAAGTTAAGTTAATGTCTATTGGAGACAGATAACACGTCAAGGTTTAATGAAATCCCGCTCACAAGACTTGAATCTTCGGCCGATCGAACCTATTTTATCGGGATTTTTGGATTGCCAAACGTCATGCACAGATGGAGAAACAAATCCGACTGAATGCTATTCACATTTCCGCCGACGGCGAAACCCAGACCGATCCTTGATGTTTCGGTAAACCACGAAAAGATCTGCCATTGCCAGGGCATCCCGATGGTGCCTGAAGTCTCGGACCCGTAAACATCGACCATATAAGAACCATAGTCTTGCTGGCCTCTCAGTATTCGCTTTTTTATCCGAATATAGGATAAGCCCACAGATAAGTTAAGAAACCACAGGTTATTATCAATCGTGAAGCCATACATAGCCCCTATGTCTATGAATGCCGGACGTGGAAATCGGACCATATTATCGCCAATACCAGATGCAAACCTGCCTGTTATGAGATGATGTGATAATTTGCGTGAGAAGCTTGCCTGGAACGTGACAAAGTGATCATCGTAGTTTGTCACGTAACCGGCGCCAAATCCTACGGTAACCCACCATTTATTTATTATCGTGTCTCGACCTGAAGCGGATACGCTATCAACGATCTGACTTTGAAGGGTCAGCGGGAAAGCGATACAGAGGATGAGAGCATATCGAAGCATAGCGATTCAAACTTACAACATTATGTACTAAAAAAAACTGTAGCCGAGACTGAGTCCGGCATTGTGTCGATATTCATTAAAGGTAAAGAATGGTGTATATCCCAGACGGAAGGTAAACCCACCGAAGTACGGCTGTATCTCACTCCTAAAAATACCGTGCCTTTCACCGGTGCACATGAGGTTGGCAATACCGTCGTGCCACAATCATCTCTTTTCAGTTCGGTTACTGTTCCAAGACCAACTTCAATATGTGATTGCTCCTTGAAAAACAGGTAATTGACCATGGTGACGAGCACACCAAAAGTCTTCGGTCCGTTTTCTGCGTATGCTCCATAACCTGCTTTAAACGAAAGATGGGAAAACAGACGAACATCCAGGTTATAGGATAGCTGAACGCCGTTTCCGGCCAACTCGAAGTAAAGCGCGACATAATCGGTCTTTTTGCGACCCGGGTTTTCAAACAGCGTGTCGGAAGATTTTGGAGTGTGGACAGTCTTGGCAGAATCGGTCTGCGCGAATGCGGGATGGAAACTGATGACACAAAGGAGGAGTGTGAAGCGTAACATCCGGCTCAAAGTTACGATAAATCTATTCTAAATGGTATCTTTGTACATTACAGAACACATCCTCATGAAGTACCTAGTCATCCTACTCATTCTCGCAGGTGCGGCCCTTCCGGTCCTTGCTCAGGAAGTACAAGTGCCGTTCGATTCTGCCGGTAAGATCGAAGTGATTACGCGTGAGCTGGAAAAAAGCTATCGGCTGTTTCCGGAAATTACAAATTTTCGCGATGCGATCCTGATTATGCGGCCCGATAGTACGTATCACATTGAGATCACGTACATCGAAGATGGGCAGATCAAGCGCATCAAACAGGATAAGAGCCAGGCGCAGATCGCCGTGTTGCGTCAGCGACTAACCGAACCGACATTCGACACACCTGCGCCGGCGAAACCTGGTGCGGGTCTCGATCAAACAGCGCGAACAAAGTTCATTACAGCTACGACGCTGCTGGCAACCTTTGCTTATGGGCCGCTCATTATCAGCTCACTCGATGGTGCCGGGGGCGGAGCTATTGCAGGATTGGAATTGATCATTGGCGGCGCAGGATTTTTGCTTCCCTTGCTTGCGACCGAAGACCGCTCCGTCACACAAGCGGAAGCCTCGCTTGCTATCGGCGGCGCTGTTCTCGGCATTGGCCATGGCATGCTGCTCTCCTCACTGATCACCAATGGCGATGTCGGCAACGAATTCGGTATCATTGCCACTACGATGAGTGTTGGCGAAATGATCGCAGGCTATAACATCGCCCACGCAAATAATTTTAACGCCGGCAAATCCGACATTATCGTAACATACGGCCTTTATGGTATGGGGCAAGGTGCGCTGCTGCCTATAGTCGCTGCGGGGGATATTGACAATATTTCGAGCTCATGGGTGACCGGCTCGGCACTTGCCTTTTCAGCGCTTGGCTATTTCGCCGGCAATGCACTTTCAAATGCAACTCGCTATACGCGCGGCGATGCAACCGTTGCATCGACGACAGGCGGATTTGCGACACTGTGTATGCTTGGATTAGTGCTTCCGGCCCTGGAGAACTCAGGGGACGAAGGACTCCAGATCGCTGCTGCCTCGGCAATGGCAGGAAATATTGCCGGACTCTGGCTCGGTCATTATTTGGCCGAGAAAAAAGATCTTTCGGAGGACGAAGGTAATTACATCTCGCTCGGCACGTTTGCCGGATGTCTGATCGGTTCGGGCGTCGGGTTGATCCTAGCAACGGATTTGGACAACATTACCGATATCTACCAATTCACGATCCCCGCGGTGCTTGGCACTGCCGGTGGCTTTGCGATCTCCTACCATGTCTTTGGCAAAGGTTCTGGCAGAGACGAGGGGTCCAATTGGGATGTGAACTTCAATCCCGGCGCGCTGATCGGCGGCTTAACTGAACAGCCACGATTGACCGCAGATGGAAGACCGCCACGGGTTTCTCCGGCGCTATCGGTGCAGTATCAGTGGTAACGAATTTGATTTAAAGCTTCAGGTAGGGGCACTCCATGCAGTGCCCCTACCTGTTTTGTTTTTGATTCTTCGCTTCGCTCATTCTGCCGTAAATTTGCAGCCATGTCAATAGCCGGGATCTCGAAGGAGTTGTTGTGGAAGGCCAAGCGCGATGGGTTCAGCGATAAGCAGATCGCTGAGATATTCAAGGTTTCCGAGGCCGATGTGCGCGCCAGGCGTATCGAATTGGGCATTGTGCCCGTCTTTAAGACGGTCGATACGTGCGCTGCGGAGTTCGCCGCCCAGACGCCTTACCATTATTCGACCTACGAAGAAGAGAACGAGTCCGTCCGGACGCCGCGGAAGAAGATCGCCATCTTAGGCGGCGGCCCGAACCGCATCGGCCAGGGCATCGAGTTCGACTACTGCTGCGTCCATGCAGCGATCGCGCTACGCGAAATGGACTTCGAGACTATCATGATCAACTGCAATCCCGAGACCGTCTCGACCGACTACGATACCTGCGACAAGCTCTACTTCGAGCCGCTTACCTACGAAGATGTGATGAACATTCTCGATCACGAGAAGCCTGATGGCGTCATCGTCACCTTCGGTGGACAGACGCCGCTCAAACTTGCAAAAGCACTCGACGCAGCCGGTGTACCGATCCTTGGCACCTCGCCTGATAACATCGACGTTGCCGAAGATCGCAAACGGTTCGGCGAGTTGATCGACAGACTTGGTATCGAGTGTCCGCCCTACGGAACTGCAACAAGCGTCGAAGATGCAGTTGCTGTTGCCGATCGCATCGGCTATCCCGTGCTGCTACGCCCAAGCTACGTGCTTGGCGGCCGTGCGATGGAGATCTGCTACCGCGACGAAGCAGTTGCCGAGTACATGGAGAACGCGAAGGGCGTGAGCAACGAGCGTCCCGTACTCATCGATCACTTCCTCGAAGATGCGTATGAGTTCGATGTCGATGCGATCCGCGACCAGACGGGCGACATCATCATCGGCGGCGTGATGCAGCATATCGAAGAGGCCGGCATTCACTCCGGCGATTCGTCGAGCGTGATCCCTCCCTACGATGCGAGCGATGAAGTGTACGATACGATCGTCTCGCATACGCGCAAACTTGCCGATGCGCTCGATGTTGTCGGGCTTATCAATGTGCAGTATGCGGTGAAGGACTCAGTCGTCTACGTGCTCGAAGTGAATCCGCGTGCGAGCCGCACGGTGCCGTTCGTTGCGAAGGCGACGGGGCGTCCGCTTGCGAAGATCGCAGCGAAGGTCATGGCCGGCAAGACGCTCAAAGAGTTAAAGATCAAAGATTTTAACAAGAAGATCAAGACGGTCCACATCAAGGAGTCGGTCTTCCCGTTCGACAAATTCCCCCGCGTGAAGATGTTCCTCGGACCGGAGATGCGCTCGACGGGCGAAGTAATGGGCTCCGGCGCCGACTTCGGTGAGGCCATCCTGAAGTCGCATACAGCAGCGGGATTGCGCATTCCTACCGATGGCACGATATTCGTCTCACTGCGCGATCTTGATAAGCGGAAAAAGACGATCGAGATCATGCGCGGCTTTCACGAGCTTGGATTTAACATCATCGCAACGAGCGGCACAACGAAGTACCTGCAGGAGCAAGGCATACCTGCGACGAGCATCCTGAAAGTTTCGGAAGGACGTCCGAACATCGTCGATGCGATCAAGAACGGCGAAGTGCAGCTTGTGATCAACACGCCAACGGGCGAGATCTCACGTATCGCCGAGTACCAGATCGGCTGGGCGGCGATCGCGCATAAGGTGCCGTTCATCACGACGCTCTCTGCGGCGGCAAGTGTCGTAAGCGCCGTGCAGTACCTGCGCAAAGCAGAGTGGAATGTGCAGAGCGTGCAGGAACTGCACAAGATGTAAGATTTAAGATGTAAGATGTAAGA
Source organism: Candidatus Kapaibacterium sp. (assembly GCA_025450975.1). Taxonomy (GTDB): domain Bacteria; phylum Bacteroidota; class Ignavibacteria; order Palsa-1295; family Palsa-1295; genus JANWLI01. The sequence continues at coordinate 20,262 of JANWLI010000055.1, forward strand.
GTGGGATGCCGCGTACGGGAGTGCGCGGATTTTTTGTGATGTAACAGTAAAGTGGGACGTTGTCGCTTCGCACTCATGCATCATAGTTTTGTGACGATGATTAGCAAATGTATCTGATAGCGCACATTCCGACGTTAAGTTAAATCTTACATCTTAAATCTTACATCTTTGCGCGTAGCGCTTTAAATAAAAAAAAGGGGACCCGGAAGTAGTCCCCTTCTTCTACAGAACTAAGACAAAAAATTTACTTTACGACGGTGACCTTATCGGCTACCTGAACGCCGCCTTCGTACTTCGAGACGACGTAGTACATGCCGGGCCGGACTTTCTCAGAATCCACCTTATAGGTATTGAGTCCGCTGCGTACTTTCCCTGCATGCAGGATAGCAATAACGTCACCACGTGAATTCAGCAATGTGACCTCGGCATAACCACTTTTCGCCGATACCATTTCAACGTTGAGCTTCTTAGATGTGCCTGGCACAATTTTGACCGTAAACGAGAGATCGTTTGTGCTGTCTGTGGCAGTACGTTCAGGTGCTGATTGCTTGGTGTCGTTTGATACATTGGCAGAAGTGTCGGAATTAGTAACACGAGCGGCCTGGGGCTGCGCGAAGGCGGCTCCGGCCACGAAAATCACTAAAAACGCTATGTAAATTGCTCTACCCACTTTCTACCACTATTAACTCGTTTTTCAAGTAAAAGTTACACTCTCTGACTGAATTGACTAAATCGTAATGGTGAGGAAATGTCGGAAACGACCCCCTGGCGGTGGTCTCTTAGCAATGGGCAAATCGATAAGAAAATGACACCATTGATATAACGTTTGGCAGGCAAGCCCCGTGACGGAGCGCATTATTACCTTCACGTTAAGTGCTTTATTTTGACGTATTTCCAAACTTTATTGAGCTTTCCGGTGGTTCTTGAATTCCTGCGATGCCACTACTAAACGAATACGATTACGAGCTTCCCGACGAGCTTATTGCACGCTATCCTGCCGAGCGGCGGGAGGGGTCGCGGTTGCTGGTGGTTGGGCGGTCGGGCGTTCGGACGGACGGGCGTTCGGGGTTTGAGGATCGGAGGTTTACCGATCTTCCAGGGTATTTGCAGGCGGGTGATGTGCTGGTACTCAACGAGACAAAGGTGATCCCTGCCCGGCTCGAAGGTACGAGAGAGTCTACCGGCGCAAAGGTCGAGATCTTTCTCCTGCATCGTCAGGCTGATCGGACCGATACGTGGCATGTGCTGGCTGCGCCGGCAAAGAAGGTAAAGACGGGCGAGACGATCCGGATCAATGATGAGCTTAGCTGTGAAGTCGTCGACGAGTTAGCCGAAGGCGAACGGATCGTTCGATTTGTATCGAGCGGCGATCTAGAAGCTGCGATCGAGCGCGCGGGCTCGATGCCAATACCTCCCTACCTCAAGCGCGAAAGCGATGCGACCGATCGCGAACGGTACCAGACGATCTTCGCGCGCGTACCTGGCGCCGTCGCTGCGCCAACGGCAAGTCTGCATTTTACCGACGAGCTCTTACGCGAGATCGAAGCGAAGGGCATACGCATTGCACGTGTCGTACTGCATGTCGGTCTTGGGACGTTTCGTCCGGTTGAAGTTGAAGATGTGACGCAGCATAAGATGCATGCGGAGTACTATGAAGTCTCGGAGGAAGCTTCGATAATCATTAACAATGCGCGAGCTGCAGACGGCAGGATCATCGCTGCGGGCACGACAGCTGCGCGGACACTGGAGACTGTTGCCGATGCTGACGGCACCGTACATCCGGGTAGTGGCGAGACCGCTATCTTTATCTATCCACCCTACAAGTTCAAGGCTGTTGATGCGCTGGTGACGAACTTCCACCAGCCAAAGTCTACCTTACTGATGATGATCAGCGCGTTTGCGGGTGCGGAGAATATTCGTGAAGCCTATCAGCATGCGATACGGGAGCGGTATCGGTTCTTAAGTTACGGCGATGCGATGCTGATTGTCTGAACTGTGATTAGTGGGATTAAAGGGATTTGGGGGGATTGTAACGCTTGGAGGTGTTCTGCAATGAACCGCATGGCGCAACATAAACTATTACGCAGGCTAAAGCCTGCGGCTATCGCCATAATTCGTAATTCGTAAATCGTAATTCATAATTTAAAATAAAAAAGGCGGCCGATCTTCCGAATCGTCCGCCCTCTCTGTTGAAGAGATAGCATGACATGAGGGCTACCTCACAACCGTCATGAGCCTCCGTTCGAGGGGCATTCCTGGCACTTGCAGGAACACCGGGTACGTACCGGACGGCATGTCATTCAACGTAACCGTTACGTTGTGCCAGCCGACCGTCGGGCTCGACGCTTCGAAAAGCGTCTGAATTTCGCTGCCCAACATGTCATAGAGTACCAGGCGAGCGCCGGCGTACTCATTGTCAAGATAGAAACGAAATGTGGATTTCGCTCCGTAAGTTACCGGATTCGGGTAATTTTGTTCGAGCACCAACCCGGAGTTAAACTCCCGATCATTACCTGACGGACTAACATCGGCGGTTTGATCGTTCTCGCCGTAGCCGACAAGCAGTGTGCCTTCGACAAACAAGTCTCCTTCATCAACAAAAAGAGAGCTTACGTGCATCGTTTCCCCTGCGGGAATGCGAATCGAGCTGCCGCCATCAATTATGACATGCACCTTCCTATTTTTCGCATCGCCAGGAAACGCGTTGTGTGTGGGTGCGAGCCAGATGCCACTCGCATTTACTTTCCAATTCTCCGAAGATGTCCAAAGCCCGCTACCGGATGTACGGAACGTCGTCTCATTTGTTTGGGCAATCAACGGGCTCACAAGTGACATAAATGTCACTGCGGCAAAACCAAGTATGAGCCGTTTTATCATTTTCTTCCTATATGTAACATGGATGAGGGGTCAGCAAATATAAGGGTAAATCCTGTAAATACAACATTTCCACTGATTAATTTTTTAAGTTTTCCCTAACGTATTAACATCTAAGGGATTAGTATGTGGATTTCTTACCCACATTCCACCACATCCCTTATTTCCTCTCTACTTCGCCGCTCAATCCTGTCGGAATTTGATGAATAAGTATTCAGCATTGTGACATTAAACAATTTTGACTCGTAGAACTCTACTAATACAAAGAGACCAATTGTATCAACTGAAAGGGAAAAGAAATGAAAGCAATTATTCGCACCGCAGTGATCTTCAGCCTGATGGCCATCGGCATCGGCGCCTTTGCTCATGAAGGAAAAGGCAAAGGAAGAGGCAATGCCCAAAACATGGGCAAGCATATCGAGAAGATCAAAACAGAGCTTGGACTGACCGAAGCGCAGTCAGCGCAGATCCGGTCGATCATCGAATCGTCGAAAGCCGAAATGAAGGCAGACGTCGAAGCGATGAAGAGCGCCGACACGAAGGACGAAAAAGCCGCAGCAAAAGCCGAACTGAAGAAAGATCAGCAGGCGATGCGCGAGAGAATCCTGTCGGTCTTAACACCGGAGCAGCGTGCTAAAGCTGAAAACATGCGCGGCCTCTTCAAAGAGAAGATGAAAGGTAAGCGCGGCAACAAGGGCGGCAAGCATCGTGGCGACGTCGATGACGACGGCACGGCACCGGCACCTTCCGGCGGCACCCCGAAGTCGACTCCGCCAAGCGGCGGCACCGACAAATCGAGTAGTGGTTCACAGGGAAAGACAAAGATCTAACGACAGGGAAGATAACCGTTAAGGGACAAGTAAAAGACAAAGAACTAAGAAGAGAAACATCCTCCCAAAGTGAATGAAGAACCCGGCCTATGCCGGGTTTTTTTATTGGCGAATCAGGTGCAGCACAGAGGTGCCACGCATGGTCTCGATCCGAAGCATGTAGGCGCCGCTTGCGATATGCTCAAGGGATAGCGTTTGCGGCCTTCCCTTTCCGAGCGTGCATTGTCTGGTAAGAACGACCTTGCCAAAGACATCGAAAAGTTGTATCTGGGCCTCTACATCATCATCCGAAGAGATGATTACTTTGTTATCGGCAGGATTCGGATGAATAGTAAACTTGGGGCGCTCGCCGAGATGCATGAACCGGGAGATGATCTCTGCGCCGCATCCCGCAGGTGGTGTGATGCTACTTATGCCGACAACGGGCATACTATACCTGCAGAATGAATTGACCCATGCCGAGTCGAAGGTAACAAGACGATCGCCGACAGAGTCAACGAAAACATTGAAGTACGCATAGCCGAGCAGTGGATTTCCCTGTGTATACTGCCCCTTGATCTTTGTACGACCTTTCCATTGGCTGTTTGGGATGTCGAGCGAAGTACCGGTTTCGCTGAACGAGCCAATGTAGTCGAGCTGCGGATCGTAGGTAATGACCAGTTCGACCATCTCATCGGTGACGAGGCCGCGGACGGTGATCGGCAATCGTACCGTGCCGCCAATTGTATCGGCAATAACATTTGTCGATTCGAACGAGAGCGGCAACAGTGGATGCGAGCTACCAAGGAGACGTATCGTATCCCGTTGGCCATTCGAGCCTTCGACGATCAATATAGCATCATGCTCATGGCTAAGATCTGTTGAAAATGCAACTTCGATCAGATCGGGAGCTACGCGCACGATGCGATACCGAGCACTATCCGGACCGACAATGCGGAGTTGATCTAGTGAGGGGAATACACAACCGGTACGTGCGATCGAGATACTACGGAAAATTGTGTCGCACCGAACGGTGTCTAGCCGGAAGAGCTCGGTTGTTGAATACTGCAGCGTTCCGGCCGGGATATCTGCAGCACCGAAGAGCTCGATCGTATCGCGTTGACCATTTGTCCCTTCGATAACGATGCGTCCGGAATGCTCGCCGCCTCTTGTCGAAGTGAAGGAAACGAAGATCGAATCGCTTGTCACATTTTCAAGCGTATAGCTTGCACTATCCGGACCGGAAATATGCAGTGAGTCGATCTGCGGCAAGATGCATCCTAGTCTCTTAATACTGATGCTGCGAAAAACCGTATCTGAACAATCGATCGTATCGGTACGGAAAAGATCGTGCGTGGAGTATTCGAGCGAGCCGGGTGGAAATGTAGCTTCACCAAACAAGTCTATTGTATCGATCTGGCCGTTCGTCGCTTCAACGATGAGATATCCTTCATGCGAGCGTAGATGCGTGCCGGCAAACGAGATATGAATTGAATCTCCGGACGAACCTATCACCTGATAACTTGCACTGTCCGGACCGATGATCTTTATCATGCTGATGTCCGGAGGAATACAGCCAACTCGTTTAAGCACGATAGCACGATATAGCGTATCATCACAATCAACTGTGTCGGTACCGAAGAGCTCTCGTGGTGTATAGGAAATACTATCCGGAGGCAGAACTGCCGTTCCTGATAGCAGGATCGTATCGCGCTGACCGTTCGTGCCTTCGACAATGATAAATCCCTGATGATCGCGCTCTGTATTCGATGAGAAGGAAATTCGAATCGAATCAGCGTTGTATCCTGCGAGATGGTAGTTGCTACTATCTGAGCCACCGATCGTAATCGATTTAATCCCCGGCAACACACAACCCAAACGCTGGAGCGTGATCGTCCGAAGGAGTGTGTCGTTACATCCGACTGTATCGGCTTGAAATAAATTGCGTGTCGAGTACGTGATCGTATCCGGTGGAACGATCGCATTGCCAAAGAGCCTGATCGTATCTCGTTGGACATTCGAACCTTCAATAATGACAAAGCCAGTGTGGCTGCCCAGCTTATCAGTTGAAAATGCGATGCTGATCGTGTCGTTCGATGCGCCGATGAGCTTGTAGCGTGCGCTGTCCGGGCCGGTGATCTTAATCGATTTTACCGTCGGCCGCAGACAACCAAGACGAGACACGACAACTGTCCGAACGAGTGTGTCATCACAGTGCAGAGTATCTGTCTTGAATAACTCTTGTGGGGAGTATCGGAGAGTGTCCGGCTGAACTCTCGACGTACCGAAGAGCTGGATCGTATCGAGCTGACCGTCCGAAGCCTGAATCACCATAAATCCCCGATGCGACCGATTAAGATCGGAAGCAAATGCGATAGTGATCGAGTCATTATCGTACGCGATAGTATCGTAGCGATACTTATCAGTGCCTAATATCCAGATCTTCAGGATGCCGGGAGGATTACAAGAAGGCTTTGCAATGTGAATAGTACGCTTAACCGTATCATTGCAGCCCATCGTATCGGTACGAAACAACTCTTGCGCATCGTAGCTGAGTGTCTTTGGCGTATTGATAAAGCTTCCGCCGGCATTCGTCGTTTTCCAGACACTTCCCTGGTCGGAAAGTGTGAAGACGATATTGTCATTAATGCAGGCGATCGCGCGTGCATCGTACTTGCTTGGCGGACCTGCTTGTTGTGTCCAGGTGATTCCCTGATCGGTAGATCGAAGTACGGTATTACTCAGCGTGCCGGCATAGAGTGTTCTTTGTGTTCCGGTGATCGAGCCGGAAATATAGGGGATTGTCCGTCCGAACATGGTCTGCCACGTAACACCATCATCGGTTGATTTATAGATCTCCGAGATACCATTATCCGGTACGGCCTTATCCTCATTTGCAAGGTAGAGGACGTCGGGAGTGCATGGATCGGCAAAGATCGAAAAGCAATCGCCGTCTACAAGACCCGAACGATGGACCCAGTTCAGGCCATCGTCATTGGACACGGCCACCCATCCGTCGGATAGACCGGGACTTTGAAAACTACCACCGAAAACATAGAGCTTGCCGTGAGCGCGCACCATCGAGAGACCAAAACTCATAGGGTTGAGGCCGGCAGAGATCCACGTTAACCCACCGTCAAAGCTGGTATAGACTCTGCTGAAGCCGGTGAGAATATGGATGATGTTCGATTGGCTGCCAAAAGCAACCGAGTAGTTTTGTCGATTGCTGATCTGATTCCATGTGAAGCCGCCATTAACCGTTTTGAAAACCCGGTCGAATGTGGTCAGCAAGCCATTCATCTTGTCAAAGAAGACGATCTCACATACTTGCTCGCCGGGAAATGCGGCGCGCTGGATCCACGTCCTTCCGGAATCGTGTGAGGAAAACAGATCTTCGGCTCCGGCCCAGAGCACGCCATAACTGAAATGCATCGTCCCGCCGAAGGTGTAGGTATTCTGAATCAGATTTGGGACAGCGTTCGACCACTGGCTTCGTCCGGGGGAAGCGCAAATTGCGAAAAATAACAGGACCCAAATGTAACGCAGTTTCATAGGATTGACCGACGAATACGCAACAAATATAAGTCTTCCCCGACAAAAATCCTAACAATCCCGCGACCTAAAAATTGCCCTGAAAAATACGTAACAATTGCCACAACCGGAAGTTACTCCGGGTGTTGACCTCTAAAACCCGTCAACCCTACTTGTATGCGCTACATTTTACTCCTTACCCTCCTTCCCCTGGCAGCCACGGCTCAGCTGAAGATCGACTCGATCCGGATCACGCAGGAATTGATGCCATATAGTGGTACCGACGGCACCGGACTGTCGTCCTGGAGCAGGACGATCATTCCGATAAATGACACCGTCGTCTTCGATGAGTCCAATGGGATCATGCATTACTCCACGTCCACATCGATGGGAAGTGTATCCTTCGCGCATGACAGCAATGCGCAAACGGTTCACTCCTTTACACTTACTACTAGTACCGGCCATCCCGATGATATTCAGGGTTACTCCGGAATGAACTGGGGATTTTTAAAAGACACCATCGTTCGTGAAGGAAGGGATTTTCGAATTTTCCTCTACAGTGAAGAGCTTAAGCCTGATAATTTCGGCTTTTCCGGAATAGACAAAGTGCGTATCGGCCCTGGTCAATATACAGAAAGCACCTCCTATAGCACGCTTCCGATAGCAGGTTCATGGGTTGAGGTTACCATCTTCGGATCTGTCCCGCTTGATGTCGCAATCCCAGAACGTCCTTTGTTTGCAGTCTATCCGAATCCGGCATCGCAGATCATTATCATTGCTGGGATATTAGAGACCCAGCCGATCAGGATATTCGATCTTACCGGCCGTGAGTGCGATCTTCCAAGAATAATAGCAGCTGAGAACGAGACAAGCCTTGATATTTCACAGTTGCGAAATGGTATCTACTGGTTGCAGGCCGGAGTACAATCGCAGAAACTTGTCGTGGCGAAGTAAGACCTACAGCTTCCCGACGTAGATGATCTGGTCCGCTGTCGGTGTTGCTGAGCCACCAGCTTTTTCTATCGAGATCGCGAATGCATCCGTCTCCGCTGAGGCGAGATCGAAGGTATACATCATCTGGCGCGAGTTTGCGTTCGGGTTGAAGATGCCGATCGGGATCGGCGCTTCGGATCCTCTGATCTGCCAGAGTTCATAGGTCTTCGTCGAATCGAGTGCGGGCAGGTCGCCACGCATAACAAACACTTTCTTCATCTTCCGGCTAAAAAGCATCATCTGCTCTTCAGGCTTTGGCGCGCCGGCTTTTGCGAGCGTGATCATCGTCGGCATTTCCTCGCCGAACATAGCAACAAGCGCACGCGAGGCGGAGTCGCTCTTCATCAGGTCGGCAACCATCACACCGAGCGAGTCGCGCTGATGTGATGCCTTGCGGACTTCCATGGCCGATAGATCGTACTGCCAGCTTCGCGACACATAGAGCGAAGTCATCGTCACCAGAAGCACTGCTAAGATCGAAGAGATAATAACGGTCTGCCGGGTACGTTTCTTGAGACGTTTCTCGAGATCAGTGACGCGCGGGATAGGCGCCGTATCGCCGGCGTAACGGGCAGCGTAGAAATTGCCAAGGTCGCCAGTTTCGATGGCATTAATGCGTTCGAAGAGTTCGACCTTCGCTTTTTCCGGAGCATCGACCTGCGGAGCGGCTTCGGCAAGCACCGTTGCCGAGGTCAGCATTGACTCCAGCGTTTCAGAAAAGAACGTATCGCCGGAAGCAAGCAGCGTTTCGAATTCGCTCCACCCCGGATCTCCTTCTGTGAGCGATCCGAGCGCGTACGCCGCACAGAGCTCTTCGATGCGCTCGCGTTCTTGCTGGCTATATGTCCGTTCGTCGGTCACGTTAGATCAAGTCTCCTAAAATTTCTTTGAGCTTCAACATTCCCTGCCGCATGCGCGTCTTGATCGTCCCCAGTGGAACATCAAGACGTTCGGCGATCTCGGATTGCGAGAGGCCTTCGTAGTATGCAAGTATCAGTGCCTGGCGCTGGGCTTCCGGGATCTGGCGAAGCGCTTCGAGCACTTGCGTGCGCGCATCGTCTGCGATCTGTTCCGAAAGCGGGGTGCGCGTATCGGTTGCTGCGTCGCCTGCCCACTTTACGATGTCGTCGGCATCGCCACGATTTTCGAGCGCTCGCTTCTTATATGCTTTCGAGCGCAGCGTGTTGATGGCCTTATTATGTGCAAGGGTCAGCAACCATGTATTGAAGTTGCCGCGATCCTGATCGAAAAGATCGGCCTTCTGCCATACCTGCACAAATACGTCCTGCAGCAATTCCGAGGCTTCGTCTTCATCGCGCACGATCCGGAGCACAAGCGAGTACACGACGCGTTGATATTTTGCATACAACGTTTCGAGTGCTTTCTGGTCCTTTTGTGATACTTGCGCGAGCAATGCAAGGTCTTCGGAATTGGACGCCTCATTGGGTATACGTACGCGCGAACCCGTTCGGATTGCTCCGTTGGTCGGAATCGGGGTATTTGTAGCGCGTTCGTCCAAAAAAATCTTCCTTCGTAAGGTAAGAGCTGCAAATATACGGGCTCAGCAGACATGCCTCTCGGGGGTCATGAAAGACAAATTTTCAGGCAAAATGTGGATTTTTAGCCGTTAAACGGCCAAAAACGTAAAAAATCCCGAAATCGGGTAAAAAAAGTGATATTTTTGAGAATCCACAAACGCGATTTCGTGTTAGTGACGCATATGACAGAATCTGTGACTGAATCTAAGACCGAACCGATGACTGAAACAGCTACTTTTACTCCAACCGAACATATTGTTCGACCGGCGACTATTCGCCGCGAAACGCAAGGGCAGCGCATGCGCCGCCTGCGCGATGAAAAAGGCTTACGTCAGGGCTATATTGCCGACCGCTCGGGCATTACCCAGGCCCACCTCTCGCGCATCGAGAACGACGAATCAGGCGTAACCAAGAACACGCTCCGCAAGATCGCAGAAGCGATGGGCGTTTCCTACGAAGATCTCTACGTCCCCCGTGACGGCAAAGAGCCCGAAGGACCGCGCGTTGTCGATATTGACGACGTTCTCGAAAGCGATGCACTGATGATCCGTTTTATGGGCGCAGAACGCACCGATCCGGCAACACTCGAATGGGTACGCCGCTCGCTTGCAGTGCTCCGTAACGAGATCCGCAGACGCCGCGATTATTAAGCAAATTTAGTTACTTTTTAAGGCCGAGGTCCATTTGGATTTCGGCCTTTTTTGTATTAGTTTTGCGACTGAGCATTCCCCATCACAGAAGATATTAGGGATACTCCACTCTTTGAAACGGACCTTATCAGCGAGGGAGGAAATATGAGAACGGAAGACCTTTCACAGCGCGCAAAAGATATTCTCGTCGAGGCATCCCGATCGGATGACGGCATGGTATACATGACCAACTTTCTCGGCAACTCGTTTGTCGCGGCAAATCATCGCAGCTTCGGCGACGGCACATCAATTTCGAACACAGAGAATACATCGGCGATCGACGAACTCTTATCGTACGGCTTCGTCACGCACGAAACCGAAAGCAGCTCGCGCCGCGGGTATAAACTCGCTGCCGGCGGTTACGTCGCTGCGCAGGAGTTGACCGAAGCCGTTCATTAAATCTACATTGTACTCGCACGCACGAACTGAAATTCGGATTCTAATTTATTTGTTGAACTACTCTTCTCCCGTTTCCCTTTTTCCATTCTCGATTTTTACTTTTAACTTTTTACTTTTTACTTTCCCGTGCTTTCCTGGAAGAACGAGCGGCGCCTCTACAAAGACGGGCTCCGCCTTATTTGTGGCGTCGATGAAGCCGGGCGCGGACCGCTCGCAGGTCCGGTCGTCGCAGCTGCCGTCGTGCTTCCGATCGGACCTCCGCTTCCGCGGGATTGCTACTGCCTTAACGACTCCAAGAAACTCCAGCCGGATGTCCGCGAAGAACTCTTCGACAAAGTAAAGTCTGTCGCGCTTGCCTATGGCATCGGCATCGTTACGCACGAGGAGATCGATAAGATCAACATCCTGCAGGCGACGATGCGGGCGATGACGGCGGCCGTCCGCGAAGTCGAGCAGAAGCTGCAGCCCGAAATGCTCGTTATTGACGGCAATTATTTCCGGACCGAGCTTCGGTACCCGTTCGAATGTATCGTCGATGGCGATGCGATCTCGCCGAGTATTGCCGCTGCGTCGATCTTAGCAAAAGTTACGCGTGACAGGATCATGCGCGAATTCGATAGTGTGTATCCGCAATACGGCTTCGCTCGGCATAAGGGGTACGCAACGAGGGAGCATCGGAAGATGATACATGAGTTCGGTTTTTCACCGATCCATCGTCTCACCTTCGGTGTAGACGATCCGAATCAAGGGGAGCTCTTCGAAGAAGAGGCCGTGACCTCTAGCACTCTTCTTCGCAGCTCACCTTCTTTAATTCTGTCCATGGATGAATAAGCAGATCGAATAGTCTGCCCTGTTTGCCTGTTGTGCAATCCACAACCATGGTAAGATGAAATGCTTCAGGTATGACGCCGTCGACCATGAATGTCACGCCCGATCCGTCTTCGTATGTTAGGGAGTAACATGTATTTGGTTTAAATGGCATGGCGTATAATTTGGCAAACAGTATGCCAAAAAATCGCGCTTTACAATCCGCATTTCCATCTTCGATCGCACTTTGCGGATTTCTCGGTTTTCCAAAATGTTAGAGTCCCTCATTTCGTCGACATGAATATCCTACTGATGTGATGGTGGAACATCGTAGAAAGCAAATGCTAGCACAAATAAAAAAGGAGCGCTGAGCGCTCCTGTGATAGGTAGAGAAAAAAAATGAAGATCAGGAAATCCTAAGACAGTCCTCCCCATAAAACTGGCTCCGGATCTCAACCGATCTTCGAGTGCAAACTTACTGCGGCCAGACATCTGTACTTTTACATTATTATCAGATTGCTTTGTAATATTTTCCGATGTTCGATTTTTTCCGATTTAGGGATTTCTTTATTCTTTTAGAGCATTTTACCACCTGACTTTTTAGCATCCGACGCATACATCTCCCCTAAGAGATTTTCTACTGCCGTTTCGATAAATTGGAAGAGGCGGAAAACGTATGACTTACCCATGGAAAAAATTGAAGAGATCATTATTGTAGGATTATACAGGCACGGAAAAAAGAAAACATTTGCGGAGATCCTGCTCGAAGAGGGTAATACGCAGGTCGATAAAACCAAACGCATGGACCTTGCCGGCGAACTTGAGGCCAAAGGCTATATTCAGGATGTGACCTATCAGCTTCCGTTTGCGATCCGCGCGCGCCTTACGCCCAGCGGCGAAGCGTTTGCCCGCTCCCTTGGGGCCGGCCGCAGTGAAGAGCAAAGCCGCGGAAGCGTAGGCCTCCAGAGTTTGATGATATTTTTACAACTAAATCTGGCAATCGTATAAGAGGATAACCTGCGGACCGAGTTAACTTTGCCCCCGACTCTCTTACGCACACAATAGAAGATCCCGGCTCTCGCGAGATCGCCCACCCGGCTACGGCTCCCTCCCGATAGTTATGAAAACGAGAACGCAAGGAATTATCCCTTATATTGCACCAGATAGTATAGAAGCAATTATTCTTATGGGACTACGCACCTACGGCAGAAAGAAGACCTTCGCCGAGATCCTCGACGAAGCAGGCATTGCTAACGACGATACCAGGCGCCTCGAAGCGGCGACGTCGCTCGAAGCTTCCGGACTGATCGAAGAAGTATCGTATCAGCTGCCGGTAACGATCCGCGCAAACCTCACCTCGGCCGGATGGGATGCCGTCAACCAACTGCAAAAAGATAATCCGCCGCCCAAGTTCTCCATCCGCAACTGGGGAGCAAGGTGGGGATTGTTCTAAGAGTTATCTCGCAACCAGAATTTTCCCTATAGAGACGCGACCCACGGCGCGTCTTTTTTTTATCAATCCGTATATTCGTACAGCACTGCACTCATGTAGAACATTATGAAGCCGCTCGTTCTTGGATTGATCTTGCTATTGATTAGCTGTTTTCCGAGGTCTACTTTCTCACAAGCGAGAGATACAACTACGCGCCCAGATGGCAAAGTTACTCTCGAAGAATTTAGGGAAGCCCTCTCCGACGACTCACGCATTATCTACATAAGAACGATAACAGACTCTTTGACCGAGTGTGTTATTAGTTATAGTAATTCAAAATTTTATTTAGAAGATTCCTCATCAATCGGGCGCAACATTGCCAAGACCATCACTGAGCACTGGACGTACGCAAATCGAGGAGCGATGTACGGTGCGATCGGAGGCGTTTTGATCGGAGGGATTATCTCTGCTATTATCTTAATGCGCGATAATGAAGAGGGCTCTTCTTCTGGAGGCGACACTTCTAATTCACAAGGTTTTCTCGGGCCAGCTTTCCTTATTGGAGGCAGCGTTTCACTTGCACTGCCTGGGCTCATCATTGGAGCAATAATCGGCAGCAAATTTGAGCGGGGATATCATTTCCCGGTTAATGCACTTGAAGAATAGCTAACAGTTGGGGTGTGGATAACTCTGTGGATAAATTGTTAACAGAAAGTTAACCGGGCACCTTGCAAATGCCTCGACTTTTTATTATATTTGTAGTGTAAGGTTTGATGTATCTATAAAAATGCTGGATTTATGGCATTATAGGGACATCTGTATACATACGCTGAATCTGGGAGGATTCTCGACAAAACGGGCAGTTTCTTATCAATTATAGCATCTAGAGGCCTCGCCGTCCTGGCAGGCTAACGGCAATTCCGTCCACATCCGGTTGCCACTCGTCTCAACAGTTAAGGTAACACACCATGCAGATCACACTCGGCAAGTTACGACTACGTATAGGAAAAAAATCGCCGCCGCCATCCTCATCAACGGCACGACTGCGCATCGCCTCGGGCAGCGAAACGGGGATCGCGCAACTCTTCAACCGCTACGACAATCCGCGGGAAAATCTCACCTACATCCGCGAGACGGTCGCCGCCGCCATGCACGCACGATCGGAAGCGATCGGCAAAGGCAGATTCCGTATCTATGAAGCAACAGCATCGGCAAACGGCAAGCCGACGCAGCGCGAGCTTGGGCACGATCACGAACTTGCGCGCCTGCTCGATACGCCGAATCCGCTCATCGATGGCTCGGAGTTACTCGAACTCATCAGCCAGTGGCTCGATGCAACAGGCAACGCACTTCTATTAAAGGTACGCAACACGCAGGGCAAGGTGATCGAACTCTGGCCGCTGCCGGCGACGAGCTTCTTCATCGAGAAAGCAAGCGACGAACTTCCTGCGCGCTACCGCTTCATGCCGTCGAACACTGCAGTGCCGGGCGAAGACATCATCCATATTAAGCGGCCCGATATTCGGACGAGTCCGTTCTACGGACATGCGATCCTCAGCGACGTGATCGAGACGGCGAAGACCGACGCGGCGCTGCGCCTCTATCAGCAGCGCTTCTTCGATAACGATGCAATGCCGCGTGCAGTCCTGCGTTGGCCGTCGGGGACGCTGATCACCGAAGAGCAGATGACGGAGATCCGCAACGCCTGGGAAGAGCGCTACCGCGGCGCGGCGAATGCATCGAAGCTCGCCATCCTTCCCGATGGCGGAGAACTGCAGCCGCTGACTTCGGGCAAGGAGCTGGACTTCTCGAAGTCGCGCCTGATGCTGCGCGATGCGATCCGCGAAGCATTCAGGATTCCGAAGATCGTCCTCGGC
>JANWLI010000056.1 GCA_025450975.1 Candidatus Kapaibacterium sp.
ATACGAAGCGGGGCATTGCGAAATTTTTATCGAAAGCTTAACGGATGTTTTCCAGCGGATTCCACCGGTCCAATATCTTTGGCTTCTTCCGCGATGTCTTACTGCTCGGGTGCGGCATATTCTCCGCAGCGATCGGTCTGAAGGCGCTGATAATCCCAAGTGGCTTTATCGATGGTGGTGTGACGGGCGTCTCACTCCTGATCAATTCGCAGACCGGTATCTCCTTCTCCTGGCTGCTGCTTATCGTCAATATTCCGTTCTTCATTCTCGGCTGGCGAAATATCAATCTTGATTTTGCCGTTCGCATGGTGGTGGCCATCATCGGCCTTGCCATTGCTATCGAGTTTATTGAGATCAAACCCTTCACTGACGATAAGATCCTCGCCGCCGTCTTTGGCGGTGTCATGCTCGGCTGCGGAATCGGTTTTACGATGCGCGGGGGCGGCGTGCTTGACGGCACGGAAGTCATGGCACTCTACATAAACAAGCACACAGCATTTACGATCGGCGATGTGATCCTTGCATTTAATGTAGTGATCTTCTCGGTCGCAGCATTACTTCTTGGTCTTGAGCGAGCGCTGTATTCAGTGCTTACCTATCTTTCCGCCTCAAAAGCTGTCGACTTTATCATTGAGGGTATCGAGGAGTATGTAGGTGTTACGATCGTCTCGAAGGAGTATCAACGGGTGATGGACATGATCCCGGTGAAGGTCGGGCGGGGAGTGACCTCATATAAAGGGACCGGCGGCTACGGCAAGCGGGGTGAAATGCTCGGCGAGCACGAGATCTTGTTCGCTGTAGTGACCCGCCTCGAAGTTGCCAAGCTTAAGAAAGAGACGTTACGTATTGATAGTCGTGCATTTATCGTCCAGAGCTCAGTCAAGGAGATCGAGGGCGGAATGATCAAAGAACGGTCGTTGCCCTCGAGCGAACGGACCATGGGAGGTCGTATCAAACGGATTAAAAAGTTCGGTCGCAGACGAGACTAATCCGCCGGCATTATAGTTTTGTACCCTTCTTCTTTACGGCAAGCCATTGGGATTTTACCCTCAACCGAATACCTGGCAGTGCGGCCCCTTCGCGCTGAAGCATGCGCTTGCAATTTTGGGGAAATTCGTCGACGAAAAGACCCTAACCAAGCAGGCACGCACAACCAGGGGCGGCACTGACGAGCGGATGCTCTCCCGTGCCGCAAAAGCGGTAAAAACGAAGCTGGTCGAATTCCGTCGCACCGATGAAAATGCAGCCTACCGGGCCCTGACAAAGAACCTCGAAGCGGGTCGCCCGTGCCTGATCTGTATTAACCAGTGGGGGCATTGGGTCACTATCGTAGGCTTCAATGCCCGTGAGAAGCGCTTTGTCGTTCTCGATAGCGAGAAGGACCCAGTCGTTCGGCTGCCAACCTGGACGGAGCTGAAGCGCCGCTGGGCCTATGTAGAATACCTCAAATCCGGCGAGCGTAAGGAGTACTACGATCTCTATGTGGTAAAGCCGTTATTCCGTCTTGCGACCAAGGCAAACTTCTCCCTGACCCGGGCTCGGTACCTGCGCCGCCCTGGCAATGCTTCGCTTGCGAAGTATTTCGATGAATATGTTACCGATATGCTCAATATTGCGCGGCCTCGCTCGACACGTGGCGATGCAAGCCCCCATATCTCCGTAGCCGAGTTCTTACGGCGTCACCGGAAGATGCTTGTCGAGACGGTAAGCTTCTGGCATGGCAAGATCACCAACGCACAGCTGAACCGGGTATTATCGAATATGCAGTATGTGGCCGAAACTTATGGGCTTGTCGTGCGTGAAGAGGAGGAAAAACTCACGATAGCGGCCTTTGCAGCACTGCTGATGACGTGGGCGACCAGCCATGACCCCGTCGATGGCGACATGTACGGATACGAATAAGGCCTCCACCTTTCGGAGCAAATAATTGTTAGGCAAAACTATGGATGAGCTGAAAATACGGTCTACTACGGTGATAGGCGTTGTCCGCGACGGCAAAGCCGCGCTTGGCTCTGATGGCCAGGTGACGTTTGGCAATACCGTCCTCAAAGGCAATGCGAAAAAGCTGCGTAAACTCTACAATGGAACGGTAATTGCTGGATTTGCCGGATCGACATCGGATGCACTGACGCTCTTCGACAAGTTCGAAGCAAAGCTTGAGGAATACCGTGGCAACCTACCCCGTGCTGCCGTTGAACTGGGAAAAGAGTGGCGTAATGACAAGATGCTGCGACGCCTCGAGGCGATGCTGGCAATTGTCAGCAAGGACCAGGCATTCCTCGTATCGGGTAACGGCGACGTGATCGAACCTGAGTCCGGCATTGTTGCCATTGGGTCCGGAGGTCCGTTCGCACTTGCCGCAGCGCGTGCATTTGTGCAGGATCCCAATCGTACTCCCCGTGAGATCGTTGAAGGTGCGCTCAATATTGCGGGCGACATCTGTATTTATACGAATAGAAATATTTCTGTAGAAGAATTATAAATGAGTACTGAGTTAGAAGCGGCAGTATCCGTGCTGCTTAAAGAGCGAGCCGAACGAACAGGCTTGCAGTCGTTAACGCCTCATGAGATCGTGCGCGAGCTTGATAAGCACGTTGTCGGTCAGCATGCTGCCAAGCGCTCCGTGGCGATCGCCTTGCGTAACCGTTGGCGCCGTATGCAAGTCGAAGGCAAACTCCGCGAGGAGATCATGCCGAATAATATTATTCTCATCGGACCGACCGGTGTTGGCAAGACGGAGATCTCCCGCCGCTTGGCGAAGCTGACGGGCGCGCCATTCATAAAAGTTGAGGCTACAAAGTATACGGAAGTTGGCTATGTTGGCCGCGACGTCGAGTCGATGGTCCGCGACCTTGTCGACCAGTCGGTGAGCATGGTCCGCAATGAGATGATGAAGACGGTCGAAGGCAAAGCTAAAGAAGCAGCCGAAGAGCGTATTCTTGATATTCTCCTGCCTCCGACAGAGCCGAGGCAGCAGGCAGGATTTGGCTTTTCTTTTGGTACGCCGACGATCAGCCGTCCGGGCACAAATGGTAACGGCCACGAGCCGGAGCCAGAAGACCCGACGAAAGACTCAGCCGATAGCCGCACTCGCGAACGCCTGAAGGCAAAGCTTACGAGCGGAGAACTTGAAGAACGTGAGATCGAGATCGAGATCACGCATGTGCCGACGGTTGCGTCGATGCAGATCATGGGGCCGATGGGCGGCGGGATGGATGACATCTCGCAGAATATCTCCGATGCGCTGAGTAACGTACTGCCGAAGCGTAAGAAGACGCGCCGTGTGAACGTGAAGGAAGCACGGACGATCTTTCAGCAGGAAGAAGCTGCAAAGCTGATCGATCAGGACGCCGTTGCTAAAGAAGCTATCGAGCGTGCGCAGAATTCCGGCATCATCTTTATCGACGAGATCGATAAGGTGGCAGGAAAGTCGAAAGAAGGCGGTGGTCCGGATGTGTCGCGCGAAGGTGTGCAGCGCGATCTGCTGCCGATCGTCGAAGGGACGACCGTTGCTACCCGTCAGGGGCCGGTCAGCACCGATCATATCCTCTTTATTGCATCCGGTGCATTCCATGTATCGAAGCCGAGCGATCTCATTCCTGAGTTGCAGGGACGTTTCCCGATCCGTGTCGAGCTGCAGAGTCTGACCGAAGAAGACTTCGTCATGATCCTGACGCAGACAGAAAATGCGCTGATCAAGCAATATGTCGAGTTGCTGAAGACCGAAGGTGTAGAGATCACCTTCACCGACGATTCGATCATTGCAATTGCCAAGATCGCGTATGAAGTCAACGAATCCGTCGAGAATATCGGCGCCCGTAGACTGCATACGATCCTGACGACGCTGCTCGAAGACATTCTCTTCGACGTTCCGGATCTGATCAAGGAGAAGCAGATCTCGATCACCGCCGATACCGTCAACGAACGACTCTCCAGCATTGTGCGCAACAGAGACCTCTCCCGCTATATTCTGTGACCTTTACGATCATCGCATTCTACAAGTTCATTCATCTGGAAGACCGGACGAGTTTGCGGGCATCGTTTAAGGAGTTTTGTGCTACTCACGATATTTGCGGCACTATCCTCTTAGCATCTGAAGGCATCAATGCAACGATCGCCGGCTCGCAGGAAGCGATCGACGCATTCTTAGTACTCCTGAGATCTGACGAGCGATTAGCTGATATTGAGACAAAAGTCTCCTATGTTGAAGAGCGCCCGTTCGGCAAAATGAAGGTGCGATTGAAGAAAGAGATCATTACGTTCGGATCTCCGGATGCTGCTAACGCCGCTCGTGGTGTCTATGTCAAGCCAGAGGAGTGGAATGCGCTGATCTCGCGGCCGGATGTTACGGTCGTCGACACGCGCAATGAGTATGAAGTTGTAATGGGTACGTTCGAGCGAGCTATCGACCCGCGTACCGATAGCTTTACGGAATTCAAGAAATTTGTAAGCGAGAACCTCGACCCCAGGCGAGATAAGCAGGTAGCAATGTTCTGCACAGGTGGTATCCGCTGTGAGAAGGCGACTGCGTACCTGCTCAAACATGGATTTGAAAATGTCTACCACCTTCAGGGTGGCATACTAAAGTATCTCGAAGAGATTCCGCGTGACGAGAGTCTCTTTCGCGGTGAGTGTTACGTCTTTGATAACCGTATCACAGTTTCGACCGGTGTTGAGCCGGGGAATTACGAAGCTGTGCCTCATACGGATAATGAATATGTGAAGAAAGGCTAGATGCAACAGGATTACTCTGTACGATTTACCGAATTCGATCTCTCCAATGGTATGCATGTGATCCTGCATCAGGATCACAAGGCGCCGATCCACTGTCTCAATATTGCGTACCACGTCGGCTCAAAAAATGAAGTGCCCGGCCGCAGTGGCTTCTCCCACCTCTTCGAACATCTGATGTTCGAAGGCTCGAAGCATGTGCCGAAAGGCATGTTCGATAAGTATATCACGCGAGCCGGAGGGACGAATAACGCCTACACGACCGAGGACAAGACGAATTACTACATGACGCTTCCGTCGCATGAGCTTGAGCTGTCGTTCTGGCTTGAGAGCGACCGGATCCTCGAGTGCGTCGTCAATGAGGAAAGTCTTGCAACACAGAAGGACGTTGTAATCGAAGAGAAGCGCGAGCGCTACGACAATGCTCCGTACGGATCGCTCTCCGAGCGCATGATGCGTATGGCCTACAAAGAGTACTCGTACAAGTGGACGGTGATCGGTGATATGGCAGACATTCGCTCGGCAACGTTGAACGATGTGCGAGATTTCTTCGCGAACTACTATGTGCCAAATAACGCTGTCCTTTCGATCGCCGGCGATTTTGATATGCAGCAGGCACGTGACCTGGTAGAGAAATACTATGGCGATGTCCCAAAAGGAACAGCACCATTCAACCGCCCGCCATTTACCGAGCCGGAGCAGACCGAAGAACGCAGGGAAGTAGTGCGCGGCGAGAGCGTGCCGCTGCCGGCAGCGTTCTGGTCGTATCGCATTCCGCCGGATGGAAGCCGCGATGCATTGGCACTTGATCTTCTGACAGATGTGCTTGCATCGGGCCAAAGCTCGCGTCTGTACCGAAAGCTTGTTTATGAAAAGAAGGCAGCATCGGAAGTATCTGCATACGTCGATGTACGTGAGATGCCAGGTCTTGCCTGGTTCTACGGTGTTGGTAATACGCCGGAGGCAGACATCAGCACGGTCGAAGCCTTGATGGAAGAGGTCATTGCAACCGTTCGCGATGGTGGCATTACCGACGAAGAGTTGACAAAGGTGAAGAACCGGACGGAAAAGCGCGCAGCTGCCGGACGCGTCAGCGTGTTTTCAAAAGCAGAAATGCTTGCTCACGCCCATCTCTTCTGGCACGATACGAATCGATACAATACGATTCTCGAAGATTACCTCTCGATCACCAAAGAGGATATTGTCCGTGTTGCCAGGACGTACCTGGTACCGGAAAAACGCAACGCCGTCATTTTTGAAGTTTCATAACTATGGCACGCTTCGATAGAACGATCCCCCCGATCACGGCATCGCCCTCGCGTGTCGCATTTCCTCCGTTCGTGCTCGAACGGTTTGGAAGTGGTGTACCAGCCTACATCGTCGAGAGCCATCTGCAGCCGCTTGTGAGCGTAGCGCTTTACGCCCGCAGAAGTTCGGCGACCGATGTTCCCGGCATGGAAGGCCGCGCATCGATCACAATGGAGATGCTCACCAAAGGCACGAAGACACGGACGGCACCCGTCATCGCAGATGCGATCGACGCCATTGGCGGCTCGCTCGGCTCGCATGCCGGATGGGATGCGTCGACCGTCTCGCTCACCGTGCTTTCCAAGTTTTTGCCGCAGGCGCTCGATCTTGCAGCCGACATTATTTACAATCCGACCTTCCTCGATGACGAGTTAGGCCGCATTCGTATTCAGCGTCTCGCCTCGATCGTTCATGGTAAGAGCGACCCGAATCATCTGGCCGACACGCTCTTTACCAAGCTGGTCTATTCGCCACATCCGTATGGCTTGGAGACCTCAGGCACGGAGAAGTCGCTCGAAACACTTACTACTGACGAGCTGCGAACGTATCATAATGGCATCTTCCAGAAAGACGAGCTTTTCTTTATTATTGCAGGCGATGTAACGCCAGCACAGATCACGACAGAGTTGGATTCACGGTTTAAGAGCTGGAGCGCCGGAACGCCGGTGGCTATCTCTACCGAGAAAGCTGCAGAGCAGACGACGATGCGAGTCGCCCTTGTCGAGAAGCCGCAGGCAGTACAATCAGCGTTACGAGTAGGCCATCTGGGCATTGACCGAGCACATGCCGATTATGTGCCATGCTACTGCATGAACATGATCCTGGGCGGCTATTTTAATAGCCGGATCAATCAAAACCTCCGGGAGAAAAACGGGTTTACCTATGGAGCGCGGAGTTATTTCGATGCCCGGAAACAAACGGGTAGCTTTGTCGTCTCAACAGAGATACGCACGGAAGTGACCGTGCAGACGGTGCGCGAGATCCTCATTGAGATCGCTCGTATGCGTTCCGAGCTTGTAACGCCGGACGAACTGACGACGATGAAGAACTACATCATCGGCAGTTTCCCTATGACGATCGACACGCCGCAGCAGGTCGGAGCGCGTCTGGCGATCCTGCCACTCTACGGACTCAGCGCCGACTACTACGACCGGTTCCGCGATCAGGTAGCCGGGCTGACCGCCGAAGATATTCGCGCAGCTGCCGAAACGTATCTGACGCCTGATCGCCTGACGATCGTCGCCTCCGGCGATACGAAGGCAATCGCTGAACCGATGAGCGAGTTCGCTCACGTCGATCACTACGACAACAATTTTGAACCACTTTCTTAATTTGTAAACAGCCGTGCAACAATCGACTTCAACTGCTCCACGCACGAACGGACTGGCTGGCAAAGAGCTCGATCACGCAAAAGAGCTTGTAGCCAAGTACCACGCCACGAAAAAGGAGATCGGTAAGGTCATCATTGGCCAGGACCAGATCGTCGACGAACTCCTGATCGCACTTCTGGCCCGAGGCCACGCGCTCCTGATCGGTGTTCCGGGTCTAGCGAAAACGCTCCTTATCTCCACCCTTGCAAGTGTGCTTGACCTAAAGTTCAGCCGCATTCAGTTTACGCCTGATCTTATGCCTTCCGATATCACCGGTACGGAAATTCTCGAACAGAATATCAGTACGGGAGGTAAGGAATTCCGATTTATCAAAGGGCCGGTGTTTGCGAACATCGTCTTAGCAGATGAGATCAACCGTACGCCTCCGAAAACACAGGCTGCATTACTCGAGGCTATGCAGGAGCATCGTGTAACGGCTGCAAACACGACCTACACGCTTGACGAGCCGTTCTTTGTTCTAGCAACGCAGAACCCCATCGAGCAGGAAGGCACATACCCGCTTCCGGAAGCGCAGCTCGATCGTTTCATGCTGAACCTGTGGCTCGACTATCCGAGCGAAAAAGAAGAGATCGATATCGTAAAGACCACGACGAGCGAGTATCGTCCGACCCTCTCAAAGATCTTGCATGCCAACGATATTATCCTCTTCCAGGATCTTGTGCGGTATGTACCCATCGCCGATAACGTTGTCGAGTATGTCGTGCGGCTTGTGGGTATGACACGTCCGAAGAATGCGTCAGCACCTGATTTTGTCAAGAAGTACGTCAGCTACGGAGCAGGGCCACGCGCATCGCAGAACTTAGTGCTTGGTGCGAAGGTGAGAGCACTGCTAGACGGACGCTTCACGCCGTCGATCGAGGATATCCGCAAACTCGCCGTTCCGGTATTGCGTCATCGTGTTGTCCTGAACTTCAACGCCGAGGCCGAAGGGCTTTCTGCAGTCGATCTGATCGACCGCCTGATCCGCGAGGCGAAGTAAACTGATCCTCTGTGAACAAGTTGCGATCCATAGTTGCATGTGTCGTAGTGTTGTGCATATGCGCATCGGCGTTTGCTACTTCTACAACGAAGAAAACCTATTGGATCTACTTCCGTGATAAAGGAATTGCTGCTGACGAGCTGAAACCAGGTAGTGATCTTCACAAGCGCATTCTTACAGGTCTTTCTCCGCGTACGCTCCAACGCCGTCCTGTACATGAGCAGGTGACGCTTGACGTTATTCCCGTGTACGAGCCCTACATTGCTTCTCTTCAGTCATATGGTGTCAGGCCGCGTGCAGTGAGTAAGTGGCTTAATGCCATCACAGCTTCATTAAATGACGAAGAGGTAGAGCGTATCAAGTCGCTATCATTCGTTGGCCGTATTGAGCGATCTGCGTTGGCAGAAGCGCAAACCATCGCTGCCGCACAATCTCCAGTGTTCGTTTCGCCTCTTAGTTATTCTGGTGTACCAACCCCTCAGGCGCTTGCTATCCCATGTGGCTACGACCCTATCATTACACATCTTGGGCTGACCCAGTCACAACTTACACGTATCGGCGTGTTCCCGCTGCATGCTATGGGTTTTGACGCTTCGGGTATCGCTATCGGTTTTACGGACACAGGGTTCAATTTCGAAGGAATGCGGACAACACGCGATCGGAACATCATTGCGACCTACGACTTTGTTTTTAAAGATTCCATCGTTCATGATGATGCAAGCGATCCGGTGGCTGCCGACGATCACGGATCGGTTTCGCTCTCAACCGCAATTGGCTACCTTCCCGACTCGATCATCGGCCCTGCATATAATGCCGCAGTCTATCTTGCAAAGACCGAAGATCTCCGCAGCGAGACGCCTGCTGAAGAAGGCTACTATGCACAAGCACTTGAGTGGTTCGAGGCGCAGGGAGTTGATATTACTTCCAACTCGCTTGGGTATATATCCTATGATAGCGGGTATCAAAGTATTACCTATCCAATGCTCAATGGCCGCACAACGGCTGCTGCACGTGCAGCGCTGATGGCCGCCCGGCGCGGAATGCTCGTTGTTACCTCAGCGGGCAACGGTGGCACCAGTGGCTTTCCCTACATTGTAACTCCTGCCGATGCTGACAGCATCCTGGCAGTTGGCATGTTATTCGAGAATGACAGCATTTCTCCAGCTTCTTCGCATGGACCGACGCCCGATGGTCGCATCAAGCCGGATATCACAGCTCCGGGTGCTGGAGTCTGGTCGATGGGACGTCGCGACGACATTAAAGCTGTCGGCGGTACATCGTTCGCAACGCCACTTGTCTCCGGCGCATGTGCGCTTGTGATGCAGGCACATCCGGAAGCTTCGGCGCAGGCAGTACGTAGTGCGGTGCTTGCAACAGGCACACGCCAACAGCCGCCCGACAATGTTTGGGGATATGGAAAGCTCAATGCATACGGCGCAGCGCTTGCACTTGGAACGGTGATCGGACCCCATAAGCAGTGGCGCGAAGATTCCATTCATCATATCTGTGTAGGTATTGCAGCGAATAATGCGGTCAAATTTCCGAGAATCGTCTATGCAATTGACGATAACGTATTTATTCATGCACGGTCACTGAGTCTGGTAACCGATTCGCTGATCTATTCAACAACCTTTCCGGCGATGCGCAAAGGGAAGCGGATCAGATACTATATCGAGACACAAGACGGAGCAGACACGGTGACGCGCTCCCCTCGCAATGCACCCTTAACATTTTATGAGTTTAATGTAGGCGATACAACGATCGTCGATACATCACTATCGGTCGTGCCGAATGGCGCTGAGGCTGTTAGTGTCTACCCGAATCCGGCACGTGAAAAGTTTATCGTAACCTCCTCATTTGCTCAGCCGGTACGTTATCAGTTGATAGATATCGCCGGAAAGCCCGTGCTGGAGTTTGAGTCAACAGCGTATACCTCCCGCATTGAAGTACAGTTCGGTTCCTTGCCAAGCGGTGTGTATACGCTTCACGGCCAATTAGGCGATGGCAGTACCGTCATCCGACAAACGATCGTACATCTGCAGTGACGTTCTTAAATCCATTGGTGCTTTTCGGGTTGATCGCAGCGGCATTTCCGGTGCTCTTCCACCTGTTCGCCCAGCGGAAAGCACGTAAGATCGAGTTCAGCTCGCTGCGATTCCTCAGGCAGCTCGAGAAAAGCTCGATGCGGAAAGTTAAGCTGCGTCAGATACTCTTGCTTCTTCTACGAACGCTCCTAATTATCTTCCTCGTCATGGCCTTTGCGCGGCCGACGATCCAGGGGTACCTCGGAGGCTTCTTCGGTTCATCGAGTGCGAATACGACACTTGTCTGTCTTATTGACAACTCCGCTTCCATGGAGCAGCGCTCGGGCGGGACAACGGCATATAAGAATGCACAGGATGCTGCAGGGAAGCTGCTATCGATCCTCAATGAAGGCGACGAGGTTATTCTCATCCCGCTTGCCGATATTCAGCCCGGCAAGCAGTATGAGCCGCTGCACTCCGTACCCGATATCCGCAAGGCGATCTTCGATATGCGGACGAAGGACGCTCCGGCACGCGTTGGCGACGGTCTTCGTGTTGCGAGTGCCGCGCTGAGTAACTCGCTCAACATTAACAAGGAGATCTACCTTTTCACCGATGCGCAGAAGTCGAATTTTGCCGTTGAAGATTCCGCTGCTGAGCAGCTGACGCTGTTCGACGAGCGTTCGAA
>JANWLI010000057.1 GCA_025450975.1 Candidatus Kapaibacterium sp.
CGGCGCCGGAAGATCACGTTGCCGATGTACATGGTCTCAATCCGCAGACGAAGCAGGATGTCAGCCTCAACAATGCGCCTACCGAAGCGACGACGATGTTCGTCTTCAAGACGGTCAGCGAAGCGCATCTTGGCGACCTCTCGTTCTTCCGACTCTATCATGGCTCGTTACATCACGGACAGGACCTCGTCAACGAGTCCAATGGAAAACCT
This sequence comes from Candidatus Kapaibacterium sp., assembly GCA_025450975.1. Taxonomy (GTDB): domain Bacteria; phylum Bacteroidota; class Ignavibacteria; order Palsa-1295; family Palsa-1295; genus JANWLI01. Next base: position 213 of record JANWLI010000057.1, read on the forward strand.
GAGCGTGTTATGCAGGTCTACTCGATGATGGGGAAGAACCGCAAAGAAGTGCAGTCTGTCAGTATCGGTGACATCGCTGCGGCAGTTAAGCTCAAGGATACGCACACGAACAATACACTTTCGTCAAAGACGTTTCCGGTCGTCCTGAGCCCGATCGAGTTTCCCGATCCCGTGATCACCAGCGCCGTTCGCGCTAAGAATAAGGGAGACGAGGAAAAGCTTGCATTAGGACTCCATGCCCTTCATGAGGAAGATCCTACATTCCTCGTCAAGCTCGAACCCGAGCTTAACCAGACATTGATCGAGGGACAGGGAGAACTGCATCTCGATATCGCGATCCGTCGTCTCAAAGAGCGTTATAAGATCGACGTCGAGATCGTCGAGCCGCGCATTCCATTCCGCGAAACGATCAGAGGCAATGCTGACACGAGGTATCGCCACAAAAAGCAATCGGGCGGAGCAGGGCAGTTTGGCGAAGTTGCCATCAAACTCAATCCGCGTCCGCGCGGACTTGGCTATGAGTTCGTCAATAGCATCGTCGGTGGCGTGATCTCCGGCAGGTTTATTCCGGCTGTCGATAAAGGCGTTCACGAAATGCTCACGCGCGGCCCGCTTACCGGAAATCCTGTGATCGATGTACAGGTTACCCTCTACGACGGCAAGGAACACTCCGTAGACTCGAATGAAAATGCATTCCGTACTGCCGGTAAGATGGCATTTAAGGAGGCATTCCTTCAGGCGCGTCCGGTATTGCTCGAGCCGATCTATGAGATCGAAGTGACCGTGCCGGGTGATTACATGGGCGACGTGCTTGGTGATATTTCATCGCGCCGTGGCAAAGTGCAGGGCATGGACGCGAAGGGAACATTCGAAGTCATCAAGGCTGCCGTGCCGCTGGCCGAACTCTATCATTATGCAACCCGCCTACGCTCACTGACGCAAGGACGTGGCTCGCATAAACAACGATTCCTCCACTACGAAGAGGCGCCGCAGGATTTCGCGAAGAAGGTCGTGGATTCCTACGCGCTCCATCATAAAGTAGAGGAAGAATAACATATCAATTCGAATCTCTTTCGACAAGGACGGGTTTCACACCCGTCCTTTTTATTCTTTATAGATGACGCCGATCAAAGTCGCCTTTCTCTGGCATCAGCATCAGCCGTTCTACTTCTCTCGCGAACAAGGCCGCTTCCTTCTTCCGTGGGTACGTCTGCATGCAACCAAAGATTATCTTGAGATGGCGCAGCACCTCGAACGCCATCCAACGATGCGTGCGACGATCAACGTCGTCCCCTCGCTCATAGAGCAGCTCCGGATCTATGAAGAAGGTGCGAACGACACGCTCCTTGCTGCATGCCGCAAGCTAACGAGAGACCTCAATAAGGAAGAACGGCATTTCATTATCCACGAGTGCTTTCACGCCGATCGGGATAGGCTCGTGGCACGCTCGCACCGGTATTTAGAGCTGCTGGAAAAACGTACATTCCACGAACAGTGGAACGAACAGGATTTTCGCGATCTTATCGTGCACTACCATCTCGCATGGACCGGTGAGTTTGAACGAGGCAAAGAACTGCTCGCTGAGTTTGTTGCTCAGGACCGTGACTTCACCGAAGAACAGAAAGACTTGCTCTTTCGAACGCATGGTCTGATCCTGCGCAAGATCGTCCCCCTGCATGCGCAATTGTGTAGGCAAGGCCAGATCGAGCTTTCGACGACGCCGATGTATCATCCGATCCTTCCGCTCCTATGCGATATCACCTCTGCACGCGAAGCGCTTCCGCATATTACCTTGCCACACAAGGCTATCGGCAATCGCAAGAGCGCTCATGTCCAGATCGAAGGAGCAGTCCGACATCACGAAGCTACGTTTGGTGCGAGACCAGCCGGCATGTGGCCTTCCGAAGGATCGATTTCCGACGCGGCTCTCGATCTGTTGATTGAGCACGGTATTACCTGGACAGCAAGCGACGAAGCAGTACTCTACAACTCGGTCAATCACCGGGCGAATGCCGATATTCCGAAGAAGTATCACGAGCATGATAAATACTTCCCACGTCGCTATGAGAAGCATGGCAAAGATATCGTGGTCTTCTTCCGCGACCACACACTCTCAGATAAGATCGGCTTCGACTATCAGAAGATGTCTGCTGACGATGCCGTAAACGACTTTATCGGCAACATCGAACGCATTCGCCATGAGATACTGGAGCGTTATGGCAACGAGGCACTTGCTCATGCCTGCATCTCCGTTATTCTCGATGGCGAAAACTGCTGGGAATATTATGTGCGCAACGGGTTTGAATTCCTTGACAAACTATATTCCGCTCTCACTTCGAATCAGCATATTGCGCCCGTAACGTTTTCTTCGTATTTGGGTGAAGTAGAGAGAGCGGCAATTCAATCACTGCACCATATCGTTGCCGGTTCATGGATCCATGGCGATTTCCGCATCTGGGCCGGACATCCGGAGAAGAACCTTGCATGGGACCTGATCGCTGCAGTCTGGAATCTTGAATCTGCCGAAGACCTGCGACCCGACTCTCCGCTTGCGCATGCTGAAGGCAGCGACTGGTTCTGGTGGTATGGCGACGATCACGTCAGCGGACAAAAGCCGGTTTTTGATGCTCTTTTCCGCGAGCATCTCCGCGCTGCCTACAAAGAGCACGGACTTCCAATCCCGGCAGAGCTCAATACGCCGATTCCCGACCAGATCGGCCAAAAGAGTGAAAATACAGCAGAATATGGCTCGATGCGGCGAGCCGGCTCCTGAAGGATTTGTAACTCCGTAAAAATATCCCTATCTTTGTAGTCTTGCTTATTCATTACTTCACTCTTAAATATGAAACATCTCACACTTCTTCTATCCCTGTTAATTTTTGTTGCATCCTGTGGTAAGAAAGAGGATGCTCCTGCCGGAAGCGCTGGCGGCAGCTCTGATTCCACAAGAGCCAAATCGGAAGCATCCGTTAGAGCAGTCTATGACGCCTTCAATAGCGGCAACCTTGACGAACTCGATAAGTATATCGATGCGAATTTCACCGAGCATACACCCTGGCCAGGGATGGAGCCCGGTCTCGCCGGTTTGAAGAAAGGCATGACCCAGTTCCGTACTGCATTCCCGGACCTCAAACTCACAGCCAATGACATTTGGGTCGATGGAAATACCATCATCGTACATTTCACCCAAACAGGAACGATGAGTGGCTCGCTCGGCGGCATGCCAGCTACGAATAAGAAGATGGATGTTCGTGGCGCTGAGATCATCAAAATGAACGACGCTGGCAAGGCCACCGATCATTGGGGCTATCAGGAAGACAACAAGATGGCACAGCAGATGGGCTGGATGCCGGAAATGAGTGCGCCTGCTGAACCATCTACTGGCGGCGGTACAGCTAGAAATCCTGCACCCTCGGGATCGGGGAAAAACCCGGCTCCGGACGCTACAAAGAAATATTAAGGTCAGCATCTTTTCAATCAGCAAAAACCCGCCATTTGGCGGGTTTTGCTTTATGTGAGACTCGAACGGAGTTTTTTTTGTTAGGGCGTCCGGAAAAATGGCAAAAAAAGCGACCGAAGCAAAGACCCAGTCAGTAAAGATCGCAACCGCTGCGGAAGTGAAGCCGGCCAGGAACGGCTCGGCATTACCATTTTCTAAAGAAGAGATCGTCAGCGATTACCGGATCGCCAACCAGAGCCGCATCGCAAGCCTCATCGGCCGCCGTGAAGTGCTCTCCGGAAAAGCGAAGTTCGGCATCTTTGGCGACGGCAAGGAAGTCCCCGAACTGGCAATGGCCAGAGCGTTTAAGCCCGGCGACTGGCGCAGCGGCTATTACCGCGACCAGACGTTCATGTTCGCCACAGAAACGTCGACGCTCCAACAATTTTTCGCACAGCTCTACGCACACGCTGATGTCGCTGCCGATCCGTTCTCGGCAGGCCGCATGATGAATGCGCACTTCGCAACGCGCTCGCTTAATCCCGATGGCTCGTGGCGCGACCTGACGAAGATCAAGAACTCATCGCCCGACTTTTCACCGACGGGCGGCCACATGCCGCGCCTTGTCGGCCTTGGCTACGCGTCAAAACTTTTCCGCCAGAACACGGCGCTCTACGACCTCAAGCAATTTTCAAATCACGGCAATGAGGTCGCCTTCGGTACGATCGGCAATGCAAGTACGTCCGAGGGATTATTCTTCGAAGCGATCAATGCTGCCGGCGTCCTGAAGATCCCGATGATCGTTTCGGTTTGGGACGACGAGTATGGTATTTCCGTCCCCGCAGAATATCAGACGACAAAAGGCTCGATCTCGAAGATCCTCGCCGGCTTCGAACGTGACAAGAACGACGACGGCTATATCATTAAAGTTGTCAAAGGCTGGGATTATCTGGCTCTTTGCGAGGCGTATCGTTCGGTAACCGACGAAGTTCGTAAAGATCACGTACCCGCCCTCATCCACGTCATCGAGCTCACGCAGCCGCAGGGCCACTCGACAAGCGGCAGTCACGAGCGCTACAAGTCGAAAGAGCGTCTTGTATGGGAAGCCGAGAACGATTGCAATAAGCGGATGCGCGAATGGATGATCGACGCAAAGATCATCACTGGCGCTCAGCTCGATCAGCTCGAAGCCGAAGATAAAGAGATCGTCGCAGAAGCAAAGGCGAAAGCCTGGGAAGCATTCATGCAGCCGATCCGCGCTTCTGTTGAAGTCGTTGCATCAACACTCGGAGAGCTTTCGACGCAATGCTCACTCGGCGCCGACGTTGCAAAAGTAAAAGAGCACCTTGAGTCCATCCGCGAGCCACTCTACCGCGATCCGACCGAAGCTGCCCTCGAAGCGCTGCGTCTAGCGAACATCGAGAATGCTCCGGCAAAAGAAAAGCTGAAGTCGTGGGTTGCCGATCGTCGCAAGAATGCTGCAGATGAATTCGCCTCGCATCTTTACAGCGAATCGACAGATGCCGCACTAAAAGTTAAAGAAGTTAAGCCTGTCTTTTCTGCGAATTCGCAGGAGGTCAACGGCAGTCAGGTAATGGTCGCCTGTTTCGATGCTGCGTTCGCGCGTGATCCGAAAGTATTTGCCATTGGCGAAGACATCGGCAAGATCGGCGACGTCAAC
>JANWLI010000058.1 GCA_025450975.1 Candidatus Kapaibacterium sp.
CGGGAAACAATATTCCCAGTGTGAACGAAGAAGATACATTGGCCGATGTGCTTCATGATATCTCCAGCAAACGTCTTGGCATGACTTGTGTGGTAACGAAAACGAATGTTATCCGCGGCGTCATCACCGATGGCGATGTCCGCCGGTATTTTGAGGAGAAACGGGAAGTGCATCTCGATCACGTGAAAGCAAAAGATTTGATGTCCATAAGTCCGAAAACGACGACAGCCGACGTGCTCGCAGCCGATGCTGTGCATGTGATGCAGGATACGCTGCCGAAAGTGATGCATCTGCCCGTCATCGATGCTGAGCGGCGTGTTGTGGGCGTTATTCATCTGCATGAGATCGTGAAGGCGGGGATAGCGAATGTGTAGTGGGGGACGGGTGACGGGGGACGGGGTACGGGGAGTAGTGACGCTCATACTGCTGTCATTCGTCATTGGTTGCAGTTCTGAAGATGTGCGGCCTACGAGTACAAATACTATTTCCGAGCCTGATGCGCCGAGCCAGACAGGCTACGATGTGAAGATGAATTTCTCTAATGAAGGTGTCGTGCGGGCAGTGTTGACTGCTCGGCGTGTACGTACCTATGACACGCGCAAGCAGACGATCCTCGACAGCTCGCTTCGTGTAGATTTTTACAGTTCTAAAGCGTATCATACGAATCTGCTCACTGCGCGTCGTGCAACGATCGACGATCGCTCGAAGAATATGATCGCCTATGACAGCGTCCGCACGAAGAGCGATCACGGAGTGCTCGTCGAAACCGATTCGCTTGTCTGGGATAATACGCTGCGGCAGATACGCTCCGACGCATTTGTGCGCATCACGGAAAAGAACGGACGCATCACGACCGGCTTCGGATTTGAGAGCGATCAGGACCTTATCAACTACCGCATCAAGCGCCCGACGATCGTCGCTCCGCGCTCAAGCATGGGAATGAGCAATGCCTCGCCAAATTTGAGTCCGTCGATGCAAACGACGACGGGGACAGGACTTCCGTTAGTGACTCCACCGCCCGTCGGACGTGACTCCGGAGCAAAGTGATTTAGTTCGTTATTAAGTATTTTTAATTCTCTCGACTTTCGGAACTCTGCCCCGATAAATTGTATTTTCGCTCTCCCGAATTTCTTTCCAGCGCATCTTTTCAACAGTAGAATGTCAAAGCTCCTTACCGGACTCAATGAAGCCCAGCTTGCTGCCGTTACCGGCGCCGAGGGACCGACGATGGTCATCGCCGGCGCGGGCTCCGGGAAGACGCGCGTCCTGACCACACGTATCGCCTATTTGCTCGAGCAAGGCGTCCGGTCCTGGGAGATCCTCGCTCTCACGTTTACGAACAAAGCTGCCGGCGAGATGAAGGAGCGCATTGCGCACATGATCGGCGATTCGTATGTGCATGAACTCTGGATGGGCACGTTCCACTCGATCTTCGCGCGCATCCTGCGCCGCAATGCCGAGGCTATCGGCTATTCGCGCAGCTTCAGCATCTATGATACTGACGACACGATTTCGGCGATCAAGCGCATCATGGACCTGCTGCACATTCCGAAGGATAAGTATAATCCGAACGCGATCCGCAGCCGCATCTCGAGCGCAAAGAATGCCCTCGTCCTGCCCCAGGAGTATAGCAAGCAGGCGCTGGACGATTTTTCCGAAAAGACGGCACTCGTCTATACGGAGTACGTCCGCATGCTCGGCGAATCGAACGCGATGGATTTCGACGATCTGCTGATCAAGACGATCGAACTCTTCAAGCGTCATCCCGATATTCTCGCGACATACCAGAACCGCTTCCGCTACATTCTCGTCGACGAGTACCAGGATACGAACCGTGCGCAGTACACAGTCGTGAAGATGCTTGCCGATGTACACCGCAACCTGACGGTTGTCGGCGACGATGCACAGTCGATCTACGCCTTCCGCGGCGCAGACATCAAGAATCTCTTCCTCTTTCAGGAAGACTACGAAGACGTGAAGATGTTCCGCCTCGAGCAGAACTATCGCTCAACGACGCAGATCCTCAGTGCTGCGAATGCGCTCATCAAAAACAATAAGAGCCAGATCGAGAAAAACCTCTTCACGAAGAATGCGAAGGGCGACGACGTTCAGATCATTGAATGCTCGGACGATCGCGAAGAGGGCGCAGCCGTCGTACGGTTTCTCGAAGAGGAAATGCGCAAGGAGCGCTACGCACTCAATGATTTTGCCGTGCTCTACCGCACCAATGCGCAGAGCCGTGTGATCGAAGACTCGTTTCGCAGGCAGGGTATTCCGTACACGATCGTTGGCGGCGTTGCCTTCTATAAGCGCAAGGAGATCAAGGACGTTATTGCCTATATCAGGCTGATCGTCAATCCGAACGACTCGGAAAGCCTGTTCCGTGTGATCAACTACCCGGCGCGCGGCATCGGCGATACGACGCTCGACAAGCTTGCGCAGTATGCGCGCGAACGGCAGACGTTCGTCTTCGATGTCCTTGCAGTGCCGGAATTCATACCGAACGTACAGCCGCGAGCGGTCAACGCACTCAAGACTTTCCACTCCGTCATCAATAAGTATCGATCGCTGCGCTCGGAGCTATCGCCAAGCGAGCTGCTGCGATCGCTTATCGACGATACGGGCATTCTGCGTGAGCTAAAGCAGGAGAACACGCTGGAGTCGCTTGCGCGCTACGAGAACGTCCGCGAATTTCTCTCGGCGATCACGGAGTACTTCATGGAAAAGTCCGATGCGACGATCGAGTCCTTCCTCGAAGAGATCTCGCTCATGAGCGATGTCGACTCGATGGACGGCACGAAGAATGCCGCGACGCTGATGACGATCCATGCGGCGAAGGGACTGGAGTATCCTGTCGTCTTTATCACCGGCGTCGAAGAAGGCCTCTTCCCTTCTGCCAATGCGTTTTATGAGAACGATGACATCGAGGAAGAGCGCCGGCTGATGTATGTTGCGCTCACGCGCGCGATGCGTAAGTGTTACATCTCCTTTTCTAAGGTGCGCATGAAGTTTGGCGAGATCGCGCCGGCTGTTCCGTCGCGCTTCATAAAAGAAGTCGAGGCTTCGGGCGCAACGATGCGGATGACGAGTTACGGCACGAGGTCGCGCTCATTTGAATTCGATCCGGACGATACGTCATACGAAGGACAAAAATCGCCGATCTACCGCAGCAATCCAACCTCCTATGCTGCTAAGCGCAAGGCACGTGCGCCGCTCTCGGGGAATCAGTACCGTCAGGAAGCGCCGCAGGAATCGTATTCGCAGATCGAGAGTCCGACAGGCGGCATGATCAGCCGCGGCGCGAAGGTATGGCACGAGTCATTCGGCGAAGGCCGGGTGATCGAGATCAATGGTCGTGGCGAAAAGGCGAAGGCAGTAGTGGATTTTGCGAAGGTTGGTAGGAAGCACTTAATGTTGAAGTTTGCGCAACTGAAGGTACTTTAGGAGAGGCGCAGGAATTTTTACCACGAAGAAACGAAGAAACAAAGCGACGCAAAGCTTTGTGAAGCTTCGTTTCTTTGTTTCTTCGTGGTCAAAACCATTGAGGTCGAGGATTCTGCGAATTTCTGTGCGGGAGGCGGGACTTGAACCCGCATGCCTTTCGGCGCCACCCCCTCAAGATGGTGCGTCTGCCAATTTCGCCACTCCCGCGGCATAAAAGCACGTTCACAAACTGGCTGAACGTACTCCAAGTTCCATGTTTCTCTTGAGCGTAGCACAAACCCCGCCATCCTAATAAAAATGAGCGGCATACAGCCGCTCATTGCTTAGAAGGTGAGATGGCGCAAACAACTATAGGTCGAACGAGAATAGAAGGCGGGCTTCTGCCTTCTGATGCTCGACGAGATCAAGTTTATCCGTCGACTTGTCTGCAGTACCGGCGATCTGCGGCAGGAACGTAGCCGTTATCCACCAGTTCGTACCCATATAGGAAAGCGTCGGACCAGCAAAGAGTGCTGAGAAGGTTGCCGTGCGCTCCGTGCCATCGGTCTCCTCGACGTCGAACATGACCGAATGGTGTCGTCCTTCGAGTCCGACAGCAAAGCCTGCTCCGATATCGTAGGAAAGCCCCAGGTCGAACTCGAGCTTCGTCTCGTTTTCGGTTACGACTTCATCCACCTCGACAGCAGTGATGAACTCCACCTCTGCGACGGCATTGAACGCAATAAAGAGATTTTCGGTGAGCGATTTATCAATGAGGAGTTTGCCTTCAAGCTCCAGTTCGGTCGGAGCAGCGGTCCACTCAGCATACAATCCCAGACCAAGCGGGTCTGCATAGGCATCGAAGAGTTTGAACTTCCATTCGTTGGAAAAACTCAGCTCATTTTCTGTTTCGATATCACTCCCAGACATAGATGCTTTTGATGTATGGTTAAGATAGATGGCTGATTGCACGCCGCCACCGAGTCCCCATTCATACTCTACCCGTTGATCGAGCCGGCGGTAAAAATTTTTCTTATTCAACCGTAAAGTATTCCAGAGCTCGATCTCCCTGACGTCCTTCGGCAGGACCGCAGATTCATAGATATAGGTGAATCTGCGGCGATTTGCATGCGCCGGAAGTGCTAATGCAGCAATAAGCAGCAGTAGAACGGCCGACTGAATAGCTGTGGTATGTTTTTTGATGCCTTTCATATTGTACCGATAGTTCGTAGATGTTATTAAGACTGAATACAAATATACGGCAATCAAGACAGAGTCTTAATAAAACTAATATTTTCTTGTTGTGCCAAATCAGGAACCAAACACGCTTTAGTCAACTTATTAAGACTCAATCTTAATCTGATCTAATGACACGGTCGATATATCTCATCCTGCTAGCCGTTGTTTCGGTGTGGCTCGTCGCATGTACGGGCTCCGTACCAAGGCCAACTTCGCTTCACCGCGATTGGGCACGCTCACGGTATGGAGTAGAAAAAGATGTCGATCGCGGCTATACCCTTTACGTGGCTAACTGTTCCGGTTGCCACAGCCTCTACCATCCGTCGGAGTATTCCGATTCGGCATGGGCGGTCGTGTTTCCGGAAATGCGCGAAAAAGCTAAACTCAGCAATGGCGATGCCGACCTCGTGCTCGCCTACATCAGTTCGGCAAGCGCAGTCGTAAAGGCACACTAAGGTGTAACTACGCAGGTACCCAGACGTTTTACGTTGTGTTGCTAGTTGTTTTTGTGCTCTTACTACTCTATCAATATGAAACATCGTATTCTTTCTTGTCTACTACTGCTCGCCCCGGCAGCCTTCATGAGCTGCGACAGCGAGGAACCACCGACTACCGATATCCGACACGAAGTTCTACACGAGATCGGCGAGAATGTCATCCTTCCTATCTACCACGATATGGATGAAAAAGGCAACGCACTGCTTGCTGCAATCAGAGCATTCCGTGCAAACCCATCGGTTGCTACGCGCGATGCTGCTCGTGCTGCCTGGATCACTGCACGTTCGCCATTTGAGACGGCCGAAGCATTTGAATTCGGACCGATCAAAGAGCCACCGCCGGGACTAAAGCCCCTCGTCGATAGCTGGCCTATCACCACAACCGGCGAGAACAGCATCGAATCGTACATCACCGATTCGTCGAATTTCACGAAAGAGAAAGTTGCAAACTATCCCCTCGACGTGCGCGGCTTCCATGCCATTGAGTTTATTCTCTGGGGCGATGCCGATAATGGCATCCTGCCGAGAATGGACGCGAATGCACTGCACTTCCTCGAGGCAGTAACGGAAGTGGTCGTTGACGGTATGTCGAAGATCCACGACGCATGGGACGCAGGTGGCGGCAACTATATCCGCGAACTCAATGAGTTCGGTATTGATAAAGGGCGCGTATATAATACCGTCAACGATGCGCTCTTAGCCGTCAACCGAGGCGCATGGCATATTGCTGAAGAATTATATGATGAGTATCTTGCTGATCCGATCAATACGACAGATCCTGCAAAGGGACCGCGTAGTGCCGAATCGTACTTCAGCGATAACTCGTTCGCAGATTTTCATGATATTATGGTTGGCGTTAAGGCGATCTACTATGGTGACTGGGACGGAGTCGATGGCAAAGGGTTGACAGATTACTTCGCATCCAGAGATGCAGCCTTCGATGCAAAGGTGCGCACTATGCTCGACGAACTCATTGCAGCCGTCGAAGCGCTCGGACCGTCGTTCAATTCGACAGTAAAAAATAATACAACCCTGGTTGTAACTGCTATCGCCAAAGCAAAGGTGTTTTATGAAACACTGGAGAACGAAGGCGTTGCGATCATTAACGCGGAGTAAAATAGCTGCCTAAAGTTGAAAAGCCGGGGTAAAACCCGGCTTTTTTGGTCTAAATACGTGTCGGGAGTAACCCTGCGGGAAACAATGCATTATAAGGTGTGTTTGTATAGGAACAGAATATGAAACGCATTACACTGATCCTTACCCTTTTTGCCTTCGCCCTTTCTGGCTGTGAAAGTCCGAATGTGATCGTTGGTACTAGCGTCAACGAAGAAACAGTCACGCTGAATATCGGCGAAACCCTGATCCTTACGGAATACATCGCGTTTGACCAGAAAGCACAGGACTTGGCAATGGTCCTCGGCAGATTTGCCGAGAATCGCACGCAGGCAAACCTCGACAGCGCCCGGCAAAGCTGGCTCGATGCTCATGCGGTCTGGTGCCGAACGGAAGCATTCGTTTTTGGCCCGGCAGCGTTAAAGAACGCAGAGGAACAAGTTGACTTTTTTCCGGTCGACCCCAATGCTATTCAGAATAAATTAGCTTCGATCCCGGTATTTACTCCAGAAAGAGTTCTGGGATTCAGTGGCTCTTTAAAGGGCTTCCATCTGATCGAGTATCTGCTTTGGGATTCTGCAGGTTCGAAGCAGCCTGGGGACTTCACAGATACAGAGTTTTCCTACATGCGCTACGTCTCTGATAATATCTGGGATGTCTCTCACGCACTATATCTTGAATGGGATCCAAGTCGTGGCGATTACCTCAAAAATTTCCGTGATGCAGGCACCGGAACCAGCGATTACGTTTCGCATAAAGATGTGCTCAAGACGATGATCAACTCGATGATCCGCGCATGTCGTGAACTTGCTGACGTTAAACTTGGCGGGCCGCTTGTCGACCCACGCTATGAAGAATCCAGATTTAGTGGCAACACTGCCACCGATTACCATAATACGCTTACCGGCGTTCGTAATGTTTACCTTGGCGGACAGACAGAAGCCGGACTCAGTATTGCAATGCTTATCCATGGGACCACCGACGGCTACGTACTCGATACACGCATACGCGAAGAGTTTACCCAAGCCATGACAAAGATTTCAGCGCTCCACCCGTTTGCAACAAAGCTCAGTAATAATCGCGATGCTATCGTCGAGGCGCAGAATGCAGTGCGCAAGCTCGAAGATTCGTTTGAAGAGGTGATCGGCGTCCTCGGCCTATAATTATGCGTACCGACACTTCCCTAAGCGTACTTTCCCGTTGGCTGCTGCTGCTGGCCTGGAGTCTGGTGTTCGTTGGTACCGGTTGCGAAAGCGAAGAACCGGGTCCGGATCTGGCGGAAGAAAACCCCGATTCGATCATGCTTGCCGGTGGCAGCCTTACACAAAAATTCGGGTTCATTGAGAACATTCTTCTCCAATACCCACCGACGCTTCTTGGGTTAGACCTCCAACGCCATCGTGAAGGGGCAGGCGTCTTTATCCAGACGTATGTGCCGAACGGTCAAGTGCATCCGGGTCTCGGCCCTGTCTACATATCGCAATCGTGTTATGGTTGCCATGTGAACGCCGGACGCGGAAGGCCGGTCAATCCGGGCGAGCTCTCAGGTTCTGCAATGATGTTGCATATCAGTGGCCCAGGCACTGGCCCATTGGGTGGACCTGACACCGTTCCAGGCTTTGGTGTTGTACTTCAGCCGCAAGCGATCAATTCCGTTCAACGCGAAGGAAGTATCTACGTCTTCTATCGACCAATGGTGGGTTCGTATGGTGACGGTGCATCGTATGAACTTCGTGACCCGACATGCAGTGCTCGTTATACGTATGTTCCCCTTCCTCCCGGAACACTCTTTTCTTCGCGGATCGCAAGCCCGCTCATAGGTCTTGGCTTACTCGAGAGCGTGCCGGACGCCATGATCCTCGAGTGGGAAGATCCCAATGACGGTAACGGCGATGGCATTTCAGGGCGAGTAAATCGTGTTCAGAACGTGCTGACCAATACGCAAACGATCGGCCGCTTCGGATGGAAGGCGGGGTTTGCAAGCGTTTACGAACGCATAGCATTTGACTACAACCAGGGAATGGGCGTTACCTCGTCACTTCCAAACTACGTAAAGGAATCCTGCATTGGCCAGCCGCAGGCGCAGGGGGCAAACTTTGACGATCCGGAAGTACAAGGCAGCGAGTCACTGCGTCCGCTCACCACATATCTGAAAACGACGTCTGTGCCTGGCCGGCGCAGTATGAATGACCCAACCATCCGACGCGGGCAAAAGCTCTTTACTGATGGCGGGTGTGCACTCTGTCATCGGCCGCAATTGCGCACCGGAGACGACCCAGACGTGAATCTTATCGATCATCAAACATTCTATCCGTATACTGACTTATTGCTTCATGATATGGGCGACGGCCTTGCCGATAACCGGCCCGACTTCAAGGCCGACGGCAGAGAGTGGCGCACGGCTCCGCTCTGGGGCATCGGCCTTACCGATGTGATCAACGGGAATACGTACTTTCTTCACGACGGCCGCGCCCGGACACTCGAAGAAGCGATCATCTGGCATGGTGGCGAAGCAGAAAAGGCGAAGCAGTTCTTCGTCACCCTTCCGAAAAGTGACCGCGACGCACTCGTTGCCTTCTTGCGGTCGTTGTAGAATTTCCCTATCTGGAAATCGGAATTGGGACGATCGTCGCGATCGTAGGAGTCCGTAAAATCGCGAAGTATACTCCGGAAGAAAACCTGCTATACCCGACCTTAAATTTGTACTCGCCTGGATGCACATCTGTGTTGAGGACTTCTTCAATCGCTCTCCCATATGCATCGGTTATTACGATCGATGTTGAACCTGTTTCGATCAGATCTGCATGCACAGTAATAACGCCGGTATACTGATCACGAGAAACGATAAGAGATGCGGTCCCATCGCCATTAAAAAATCTTGGTCCACCCTCGGCACACACACCGAGCAGCTTAAACATCCCATCTGTCTTTGAAAGCGGTGCTGCATATCCAACCGGCTGTTCGTTTTTAACGCTTAAGTCCGTAACCGAATCTCGCCCGAGTGCCGCAACGAATTCCAGTGTTAGTTGCATAGCATTCACGCCCGACGGTCGGCCGATCTCGAAATGCAGCGTCCGTTCGCCGGCGGCTAGCGTGCCTGCAGGAGTCGCGCCGACCGGCGCGAGCAGCGATGCATCGAAGGTAAGGTCGAAGTCGATGCGCGTGATCGCATCGAGAAGTGGCGAACTGCCGATCGTTATCGTCACTGGGATCTCGACACGATCGCCTGCATAGGCTTGCGCCGATCCGATATGAATATTGACGACACTATCCGGCGTTGGTGTGCCGATGGCGAACGTCCCGGAATAGATCGTGTCGATCGTTTGCGATTGTTGATTCAGATAGATACGACCGCCTTGATAATTCGAGATCAGATAGCGGCTGTTCTCGGGACTAATATCAAGCGAAGCGCCGAGATCGTTTGCGATGGTACGAGTTACCTGACGGGTCGCGGTGTTGCGTACGTTTAATGTATAGCCATTGCCGAATATGCCAAACTCCGAGCCGTCACTATTAAAGACACATCCGCTGAGATTAATGAGCGTCGCTTTATCCTGATAGAGTTCTACACCGGTTGCAACATCCCATACTCGCAATGTTGAATCGCCGGTGCACGTGAGCAGGAGTGCATTGTCGGGGGAGATGTCAAGCCCGTTGAATCTTCCGACAGCGCCGTCAAATGTTTGCAGGACCTGCCCGGTCGTTGCATCGAAAAGCTTAGCAACTGCCCCGAGTGTCGCATCCGCTCCGCACGTTACCATCTTCGTCGGATCGCTTGTCCAGCGCAGATATGACATTGACGACGCGGGAAAGACATTCGTGAATTGCCGCTTCTCCGTTCCGGTCGCCGGATCGTAGACCTTCACGACTGTCGAGCACGTCACGGCCAACTCAGAGCCATCCGGACTATACTCAATATCACGATCGTAGGCGACACCGATCCAGTTAGGCACACTCGTATGCCAGGAGCGGATCTTCGCACCATTGGCAGCATTGAGGATGATGACAGAGTCAGTACCGGTATAGACGGCGATCTGCGAATCATCCGGCGTAAACTTCCCGGCAAATGCGCGCTCGGAAATGAATATCGTTGGTTCGAGATTACCGCAAAGCGTCGACCACAACATATTTCCAGTCGCCGCATCAAAGAGGTTTACATATCCTTTGTCGTCGGTGACGACAGCCTTGGTCCCGTCATTCGAGAATTCCGCATCATATCCCTGAAAACGAAAATTGGGGTCGGTATGTAGCAGATCGATAAACGTCTGGGTACTTGCCGGACCTTTCCGAATCAGGCGAAGGATGGCGTTGGAAGTCATCGTGTTGGGCACGTTCCACTGCTCGATCATCGAGCCAACGAAATTACTTTTGATCGTCGTCCATGTAGCGCCTCCATCGGTGCTGAGATCGAGTTGGAGTGTATCGCCGAGCGGATCGGTGCCATTCCAGTTAACGAAATAAAGCGATCCCGGCAGGATGGTCTCTCCAGGTTGAGGCTTTACGAATGTCTGCGCGTGAACAGTAAGGCCCAGACTGCAAAGCAAAGCAATATATATCAGTCGAAGACGCATAGTACTGCAAAACTA
>JANWLI010000059.1 GCA_025450975.1 Candidatus Kapaibacterium sp.
TCTACAATTTTGGTCCTGGTTCGTACATCGATCCGAAGTATCTTGCACTCCATCATGTCTCGATCCTGCTTGGCGACGAAGTGGAGTTCGGCTTTACTGACATGACGATCTTCTCACGTCGGTTCGAGCTTGCGTACGTCAATCCGTTCTCGTTCTTGAAGACGGTCGAGCATTCGCTTAACGATCGCGATAACGGATTGCTTGGTGCCCATGTGCGGTGGCGCATAGTGCCGGGTGTGGAAGTCCGCGCTCAGGCGCTGATGGACGATGTGATCTTTTCGCGGATCGGTACTGGCTGGTGGGGTAATAAGTTTGCGTGGCAGTTCGGTGCATTCTGGGCTGCGCCGTTGGGATTCCGCGATCTGGACATTGCTGCCGAGTATACACACGTCGAGCCGTTCATGTATACGCACTTCAATACCCAGAACAACTTTACGACAAGTGGGGCAGTCATCGGCTCGCCAATCGGGCCAAATTCGAAGCGATTCCTCGGGAAGATCCTTTTCCGGCCGACGGCCGACCTATCGGTCGAGCTGACTGCATCGCTCGTGCAACATGGTGAAAACATGTACGATAGCACCGGTGCGATCATCTATAATGCCGGAGCAGACCTTGAGCGGACGGTCAGTAGTGATGCAGAAAATGCAGCGAGTTATAACATTTTAGGCGGCAGGCGTGTTAACTCCCTGACCATCGATGGATCGGTGCAATATGAGCTCTGGCGAGGCATCCAGCTTTATGCCCGGGTCACCGATCGTAGTGTCACGTACTCGGAAGGTACTCCAGCGTCCCCCCAAGCCACGCCGTATCGACTCATTACCGGAGGAATCAGGGCAACATTATAAGATTGTATGAACGAACCAATGTTTACTGAAGATCGCGGCCGGACGTTAAATCCCGGCAGGCGCGCCTGGGTGGAGAACGTATCGCTGTTGCTCCGCTATAAGTGGTTTATTATTGGATTGTCGGTGCTTGTCACAGCCGGTACGGCGGTCTATCTGTTCGGTTTTGCGCAGCCGTACTATAAATCGACGGCAAACATTTTGCCGGCGCGCCGCGCGGGCGGCGGGATGCTCGATAATCTTGCATCGGGTATTTCGAGTACGTTCAAGGACCTTGGATTGACGCAGATCGCCGGAAAGAACCGCTCGGACGGGATCTACAGCCCGCTCGCACTTATTGAAAGCCGCGAGCTGCAAGAGCAGCTCATTCGGGAATTTGATCTGATCAAGGTTTACGATGTGCCGGATATGAATGCAGCACTGGGTATCTTCAGTGAAAATGTTTCTGTCGATATTCTTGAAGAAGGAAATATTTCTGTCGGGTATGAGGATACGGACCCGCAGCGCGCCGCAACGATCGCGAACCGGCTCGTCGTTGCTCTTAACGATGTGAACTCGCGTCTTGCGATGGAAGAAGCGAAGTTTAATAAAGCGTATGTGGAAAGACGGTGGTCCAAGCTTCTTAGCGATCTGGATTCTGCCGAGTTTGCGCTTGGTGAGTTTCAGCGCAAGTATGGCGTCTATGAATTAAAAGAGCAGGCACGCGCGCAGCTTGAGATGCTTGGCAACCTCGAAACGCAGCGGTATGCATCGGAGATCCAGTTGCGCAATGCCGAACAGCTCTACGGTATGCAATCGGCTGAGACGCAGGTGCTTCGTACGCAATTCGACGAGCTTTCCTCCAAGTTACATAGTCTCAAGAGCGGAATGGACCGATCGGCGACGTCGTACTTTGTGCCGATGCAAGTGCTGCCCAATGTTGCGCTCGAGTACCTGCAGTTAACGCGTGAGGTGGAGATCCAATCGAAGCTCAAAGCATTCTTGCTTCCGACCTATGAGCAGGCAAAAATGGACGAATCGCGCCAGTCGCTTCTCTATATCGTTCTCGATAAGGCGATCCCGCCGGTGCATAAATCACGTCCGAAACGAGCGTCAGCGCTCCTGATGACGCTGCTTGGTTCGGTGGCAGTGAGTTCGATTGCGGTTATTGGGATTGTCAATTATCGTCGGGCTAAAGAGCGCTTTACGCGCGACCGGAAGTTGCTGGGTCTCTAATGCGCCGGCAACTTGTTCCCATACTTCCACTCCTGAGTGCAGTGGCGGCGACCCGGGTGCTCGGGAGCATCGTCCTCCCTATCTATGACGATGCCTTCATAACATTTCGCTACGCAAAAAACCTGGCCGAGACTGGCCATTTTGTCTATAATGCGGGTGAGTGGGTGTTGGGAACGACGACTCCTCTGTTTGGGCTATTGGCTGCGCTTTTTTTTGAGATCGGCCTACCAATGCCGGAAACGGTATTGGTTCTCAATATAGCAATTGATGTTGCACTTGCGTATCTTATTTATACGTTTGTTTCCCGCGAGTACAATGTCTCTGCAGCACTACTAAGTGTCCTGTTCTTTTCGGTGAGTCCGATCATGATCCGTATCTGTGTCGGTGGAATGGAGGCAAATCTCTTTGCCCTTGTCATTCTTGGCTCGGTGATCCTGTATCGTCAAGATCGAATACTTTCGGCGATCGTCCTTTCCAGTCTTTCTTACTTTATTCGTCCTGAGGGAGCGTTGTTGGCGATGTTTTTGATCGCGCACACTGCGACGCGGCAACGCCTGATTGTCGCCGTTAAGCTTGCAGCAATTTCACTTGCGACTGTTGCCCCCGGACTCGTGGTCATTTATCTAAGCTACGGCTCGATCTTTTCGCATTCGGTAACTGCAAAGGCTGGCGCTCATCTGTCGATCCCGGAAGTATTCAGACGGCTAGTGATTCCGGAAGCAGCGGCAGTTGTCTTTCTTGTCGTTGCGATCATTGGCATCCGACAAGCACTGCGTGGTGGCCCTGGAGTCATCCGGATGTATCTGCTTTTTGCTTCGTTCTATCTTGGTGCATATTTGATCATGACTCCGTGGATCTGGTCCTGGTATGCGATGCCAATTCAACTGGCATTAGTTATTACAGCAGGCATTTCCGCAGCATGGCTTCTCGGCAAATTTGCATTCATACAGAAACCGATGTGGGAGCGATATGCATCGTGGATAGGGATGTTCGTTGTTGCCGGTGTCTGGATTGCGATCTACTCAATGCGTGGCTCAAGCGGTGTGACGAGGAATATTTACGGGTCTCTTGCTCGATCGACCGCACATCTTGGCGGTAGGCAGATCCTGGCGATGGATATCGGCGCTGTTGGATACTTCTCGAATGCGCAGATCTACGATGCAGTTGGT
This sequence comes from Candidatus Kapaibacterium sp., assembly GCA_025450975.1. Classification (GTDB taxonomy): domain Bacteria; phylum Bacteroidota; class Ignavibacteria; order Palsa-1295; family Palsa-1295; genus JANWLI01. Next base: position 3,227 of record JANWLI010000059.1, read on the forward strand.
CTGGTCACGCCTGAAGCGTTGCAACACCGGACAGCTGCAGATGCAATTCGCAACAGTAATGCCGATGCCTTGTTCCTGTATACGTCGGAAGAGACAAAGCACCTAATGGATTCAGGCTTCTTTGCGGAGAAATATAGATTCGAACGCCGATTTGGTCCGGACGGAGACCCGGGCCTTCCGCAGGATACAACGGAGTACATTGCAGGCTGGCAACAGGATTATTTACTTTTTGTCAAACGTGAGCAGTAACGAGTCGGCATATCTTCTTCGATCAGAAGGCGTCCCGCGGATTCCTGTGTTGACGCTTATCCTCCTGTTTCTTTCGGTCAGTGGGTATCTTCTTCTGGGGCAGTTCGTCGCGCCGGTTTGGATATTGTGTCTTCCGATCATCCTTGGATTCGGGACGCTGTATTTGATCAAGCGCGAAAGCATGATGCTGGGAACGCTGATCCTGGCGATCACCTTGATCCAGTTAAAATCTGCGCACGGCGCGTTTACGATCTATGATGCACTCATGGGAGCGTATGTCGTAGGTCTGATGATCTTCCTTGGCGTGCGCCGGCTTGCCGGCGGCCCGCGGTACGGCGTCGCAAGTCCGCAGTATCTTCTCTTTGTGATCTATGTGGTCTGGATTTCTGCAGTCGGACTCTCCAACTTGTTCACCACGGAAGTGACGCTTGAATGGTGGATCCGGGATCTGCGGTTGTTAGCGCCACTCCTGATCGTCCCGGCGCTGTTTCTGGGTATGGACCTGTCGTCGACGCGCGACCGTCGCATTTTCTTTGGCGCGATGGTCCTCAATTTCATCATCTCTTTTTTCATTTCGGTGATCCGGCTTCGCTCATCATTTCTGGAAGTCACCTACTTGTTTGAAGTAAGCTATGGGTTGATCAACGGCTTGAACGGGCCGTTCATGTTTCTCATGTTTTTGAATCTTTATCTGAGTGAGAAAAAGAAGCGCAGATCGTTCTACTTCTTAGTCGGCATTGTCATTTCACTGATTGCCGTTGCCTTGGCACACAATAGAACATTTTGGGTGATCACGCCCATCGGTGCGATCCTGACATTTTTCCTTAGCGATCGGGAGCAGCGGCGAACGGCGTTGAAGTTGCTCGTGAAGCTGATTGTCCTCTTCGGTAGTATTGGGTTCATCTGCTACCTCCTGTTTCCGCTCTTTCGCATCCTGGTGGAGTTATTCTTTTCGTTCTTTCTCAGTTCATCGAATGTGAAGACGGATGCATCGCTTGTGGGCAGGTATATCGAGTGGCGCCATATTTGGCAGGCCATTCTGGATTCTCCGATCGTCGGGCACGGTGTTGGGAGCAGGTACCATACCTTTAACTGGTTTGCCGGATACTATTACGACAGCGCTTACACGCATAATGGTTATTTAGGGATTTTGCAAAAAGGCGGACTGGTCGGTTTCGTATTATTATTTGGGTGTTATTTCGGGTTTATTGTTAAGGGCTGGAAATTGATGCGAAATTCCTCCATCGCTTCATGGCAGCGTTCCTTACTTCGCGCCGGCTTCATCGTACTCTGCCTGCTCTTACTGGCAACAAACACTGCGAACATTTTTGCGCATCGGGACCTCCTGATGTACATCGCAATTATTTGGGGTTATTTTCTCTACATTGAGCGGTCGTTGTCGGGGAATAAAGAACTTGGTCACAGTGACGAAGGAGGCGGTCGGTAGGCGCTATGGCACGGAGAAAACGCGTAGCGGTCAATGCACGATTCTTATTGAAGGACCGGCTTGAGGGGATCGGCAATTTTACCTTCGAGTCGATAACACGGATCGTCCGCTCGCACCCGGAAGTTGACTTTTACTTTCTATTCGATGCAAAATACAGAAGCGAATTTCTTGTCGCCGAGAATGTAACGCCTATTGTTCTTTTTCCACCGGCACGGCGACACGCGCTGTGGTACTGGTGGTTCGAGATCTCGATCGCGCGCTGGTTGCGCAAACATTCTCCGGACCTGTTTCTATCGATGGATGGCTTCGGGTGCTTACATTCGTCGGTACCGCAGGTTTTAGTGATCCACGATCTTGCGTTCGAGCATTTCAGAGATAACGTCCCGTATCTGATCGGAAAGTACTATCGTCATTTTTCACCGTTATATGCCAGGAAGGCCCGTCGCCTGGCGACAGTTTCTACGTTTTCTAAAGAGGATATTGCCACGCGATACGGAATTCCGCTCGATAGGATCGATGTCGTCTATAACGGGGTTCGGGAAGCGTATCAGCCACTTGTGAAAGAAGCACAAGAGGCCGTTCGTACACAATACGCGGCAGGAGGTAAATATTTCCTGTATGTCGGGGCCATCCATCCACGTAAGAACGTCGCCCGGTTATTGATGGCCTTTGATCGTTTTAAGCAAACGACCGGTGCCGAACACAGACTTATCCTTGCAGGCCGTAATGCGTGGGATGTCAAGGATGTTCGCGAAGCGCATGCACAAATGACATGTAAAGATGCCGTTTCCTTTGTCGGGTATTTACCAAACGAGGAGATCGTGCGGCTGACAGCAGGGGCAGAAGCAGTAGTTCTGGTTTCGTTATTCGAAGGATTCGGCGTGCCGATCGTTGAGGCAATGCGTTGTGATGTGCCGGTGATCACGTCACAGGTTAGTTCAATGCCTGAAATTGCGGGGGATGCTGCCTTGCTTGTCGACCCGGAGTCGGTGGATGCGATTGCGCACGCCTTGCAACGACTTGCATCGGATATGGCGTTACGTGCGTCATTAGTTGCCGCCGGCAGGAAACAGGTAGAACAATTTACCTGGGACCGCACAGCCGCAGCGCTTTGGAGTGCCTGTGAACGTGTATTACGGGAGGAGCACGATGCGAAGTAAGAGGAACGTTGCTAGCGATCGTTTCAACTTTGGCATACTCCATCTGTTCCTGTTGGGTGTTGTCGCTGCGTATATCTTCTCATTTACCTATCTGCCGCTGCAGGATTTTCCGCAATGGATCTATCACGGTCATGTTTTCAATCAGATCGTTTTTCACGATAATGACTTTAATGGCTTCTTCTCTCTGCATCCCTATCTTCCGCCCAATGCAAGTGCGACGATCCTGATCGGAATTTTCGAGGTTTTCGCTTCTCCGATACTCGCAGGTAAACTGTTTTTGCTTCTTTGTCTGTGCATGATCTATCTTGGCTCCTGGAAAGTGCTTACGCTATTGACGGAGCAGCGACGGATAGCGTTCGCCGTCGTAGCGTTCTATGGATGCTTCAGCTTGTTTATGGTATTGGGAATGATGAATTTTCTGTTTGGCCTCGGACTTGCACTTCTCGGCTCCGCATATGTGATTCGTCACGGACCACGTGTCAACATGGCGATCGTTGGCTTGTTTGCTGTGGGATGTTATGCCTCGCACTTCGCTAGTTTTCTCATCTTGTGCATTCCAATCCTAACGATCCTCCTTCGTCACTGGGACATTCGTCTCTTCATCCGTGTGTGTCTGGCGTTCGTACCGAGCATTCTACTTTTACTCCATTACTACTTTACGAAAGATCTCCTAACCTTCTCGTCGAGCGGGATTATTGAAGTCAGCTATTTGGAGAATATGTGGCATACACTAAGCTACTTTCCAGCGGTAGTGAAGCCATTTCATCGCATCAAATATGTCTACGAACCTGGTTCATTTGCAATGATGAGCAATTATGGTTTTGCCGCAGTTCTGTATGTTGCTGCGATCATCTTTATTGTAGTATCGATTAAAAACAGAAAAAAAACGTTGCTGACGTTTCTCGGAGCGATCACCCTGCTGCTGATGGCGTTTTCTCCGCAATATCTTGGCGGTTTATTTTATCTTGGCGAACGCTTCGTATTTTTTTGGTGGCTGCTTCTGGTAGCTTTCTGCTTCAGTCAGTTTAGGAACAGACGTGCGCAGATATCTATGACGCTCGCCATGAGTGTAGTGGCCGCACTCTCTTTTGCTAGCCTCTGGAGCGTGACGCACACGTACAACACCATCGATCACTCGCCCCAGCAAGTGGTCGAGGAGCGCGGCGGCAGCAATCCGTTCGAGCACCATCATTTTTACGACGACATTTCAACTAATCGAAGTGTCCCAGTCTTTCATTCGGGCTTGCTGAATTACACTGGCGCCGATAACACCAAACCATTTGGTCAGAAAGAGTAATGTGCAGGAGTGGAGTTGTCGATTAAACGGACCATTGAGTCAACCGTATGCTCAACATCATTAAACGTATAGGGAAAAAGATACTAACCGGTGTGGGAATTTCTCCCGAAGCAACGATGCGTTTTTTTAGACGGATCGTCAAGCGCTCATACTCACATTTCGATGAGGAGAAGCTTATCCCGCAGTACGACGCGACGATCGCATCCGAGAAGAAAACACCGTTCATTATTGATATTGCAGCATCGGATGGGGTGTCGATGTCGAATACGTATGCGCTGTTTCGTAAAGGCATGCCAGGCCTGGCTGTGGAATTTGACGACAATCACTTTGCAAAGCTATCGGCAACATATCGTAATCTGCGTCAAGTGCAGTTGCTCAAGCAGATGATCACGCCGGAAAATGTTGTTGCAACGTTGGAGGCTAATGGGGTGCCGCATAATTGTTCGCTGCTCAATCTTGATATCGATGGCTACGACCACTTTGTGCTCGACGCCATTCTTGGGAGCGCGTATCGGCCGACGCTCATCTGTGCGGAGATCAACGAGAAGATACCGCCGCCACTGAAGTTTACCGTGAATTACAGTCCCGACTATCGTTGGGGCGTCGATCATTTCTTTGGGCAAAGCATTTCCCAGTTGTATGAACTGTGTGTGAAGTACAACTATGATCTTGTCGATCTGCACTACAACAATGCGTTTCTGATTCCTCACGAGCTGAATACGATGCCGTCACTGACGCCGGAGCAGGCGTATGATCGCGGCTATAAGAATAAGCATGATCGTGTGAGTAAGTTTCGCTATAACCACGATATGGATGCTGCGCTTGCGATGAGTCCGGAAGATGCGAAGCGGTTCATCAACGAGAGATTCAGTAAGTATAAAGGTCAGTATACCCTGTCGTGAAGATACTGCAATTATCGCCCCGGTTACCGTACCCGCTGATGGATGGCGGCGTGATCAGCGTGTACCGTCTTGCCGAATCGACGGCGCGGCTTGGTGAAGAGATCACGTTCGTTACGTATCCGGAACACGATGAAGCGCTTAATGCCGAGGCGCGACGTGCGATCGAGCCGATCATGCGCCTGGAGTTGATCGGGAAGCCAATGCCATCGCGCAATGCGACGCTTGCACGGACGATGCTTCATGGTGCCTACCCGATCGAGCGACGGATGATGCCGGAGATGTTCGCACTCATCGAGAAGCTGCTCACCGAGGAACAGTACGATATCGTGCATATCGACCATGCGCACATGGGGAAGTACGGCTTGTGGGTGAAAGAGCGTTTTGGGTTACCGGTCGTACTCCGTGAGCATAATTATGAGACGCTGATCTATGAGCGTTATGCCGCCAACGAAAGCAATCCGCTGAAGAAGTTTATCGCACGCATGCACGGGCGCCGGCTTAAGCGCGAGGAATTCCGATTCATCCGCGGCCTCGATGCAACGAGCCCGATCACCAGCGAGGACGAGCAGCTCATGCGCAAGGGTGTTCCGAACGCATGGTACGAGACGATCCCTGCAGGTGTCGATATCGACTACTACGCTCCGAGCGACACGACCGAAGATCCAGCAACGATCATGTGGGTCGGTGGGATGAACTGGGCGCCGAATAAAGATGCGGTGTATTACTTTGCGCGTGAGGTATTTCCACTTATTCGTGAGCAGTATCCTGATGCGAAGTTCGAAGTCATCGGCGTCAACACGCAAACGCTTGACGATCTGAAGAAAGAACTTGGCGATGCGATCGAGCTGCATGGGCGCGTTGACGACATCCGCCCTTACGTACGCCGCTCGACAGTGATGATCTGTCCGCTACGTGTCGGTGGCGGCATGCGGTTAAAGCTGCTGGATTTTTTCGCGATGGGTAAGGCTGTTGTCTCAACTTCGATCGGCGCGGAGGGAAATATTGCCTGCAACGACATGCATATTCTTATTGGCGATACGCCGCAGGAATTTGCGAAGCATGTAGTGCACCTTATAGGCTCGCCCGAGGAGCGTAAGCGGCTCGGCGCCAATGCCAGACGGCTTGTCGAGAACGAATACTCCTGGGAAAGTGTAGGTAAGCGCTTCATTGAGTTGTACCGGAGAGTGATCGAGCGCCATCGTGGGAATCGTTGACATCATAATCATCACGTTGTTGGGATTGATCGTGTATTGCTATGCGATCTTTCCGTATCTCGTGCAAGTGGTGGCGCGGTTCTATAAGCGCCCGACCTTTCAGGACCCTTCGTATCTGCCGCGTGTTTCGATCGTTGTGGCAGCGCATAACGAAGAAGTCTCCCTTCCACGTCTACTTGATTCGCTCCTCGGCCTCGATTATCCTCAGGACCTTGTTGAGATCATCATTGCCTCCGATGGCTCGGATGATAAGACGGATGAGATCCTCACCGATTATGCAAAGCGCTACCCGCAGGTGCGTCCGCTTATCTTCACGCAAAACCGTGGCAAGATGCCGACGCTTAACGATGCCGTTGCTACTGCGACCGGTGATATCCTCTATTTCGTCGATGCCGACCTTACGTTAAGCACGAACTCGATCCGCGCACATGTGCGCCATCATGTCGATCCGAGCGTCGGTATTGTTGCCGGTGCGTACCAGATGATCTCTAACGATGCGACGAAGCTGCGGAAGATCGAGGAGTCCTATGCGTCGCTAGAGCAGCGAATCCGATATAGCGAAGGGGCTTTTGCTTCGACGATGAACGTCTATGGAGGCAATTATTCGATGCGGCGAACGCTGTGGAGGCCGCTGCCGAGTTCGATGGTCCATGACGACCTATACGTCGTTTTTAGTGTGATTAGCCAGGGGAAACGGGTGATTTCGGACCGGGAAACGGTGGCCTACGACAAGTTTTCCCGCAATTTTGACGACGAGTTTCTCCGTAAGATCCGGTCAGCCTCGCGGGGGTATCATACGCTGTCATATTTCCCGGAAGCTGTTTTTTTTCAATCAATTCCGGAGTCTTTCCTCCTGTGGCCCCACAAGATATTGCGGTGGCTGAGCCCAATACTGGCCGGTATGGCAGGAATGCTTGCCCTCTGGCGGTACTTGCAAACAGATGGCGTGGTTTACGGCATTTTTGTGTTATTACTGGGCAGTACACTCGCTGTTGGTGTTGCTACGTATTTCCTTGAGCGGCGCGGACGTTCGCTTATGTTTCTGGCGAAATTCGGTTGGTTCGTGACAATGAACTTTGCCTATGTAGTCGGAACATGGCGCTTCCTAACCGGAAGCGATCAGGCTGCGTGGAAAAAAGCGACCCGCGACAGCGCCGAATAATTGATCGACGAGAGACTTGACCCGGAAAAAAGAACTTCTTCTTTTGCTTTTAAGCGACTTCCTTGCCATTAATACGGCATGGGTCTGCTTTTTCTGGGTACGAGTCGAATCCGGTTGGTTCAGAGTCGTTGAGCTCAACACGAAGATCGATCCTTCTCATCTGCTGACAAGCTCCTTCTTCGTCTATCTTCTGTGGGGCATTGGCTTCACGTTCTTCGGTCTCTACCGTCAGTGGTTCGTGCGTCCGATCTTTGACGAGATCGTGACGATCCTGAAAACGCTCGCGCTCGGCACGCTGCTCTTCCTGTTCTTTGTATTGTGGGGCGCATTTGTCGGCGCTGAAGACGAAGGTGTTAACGATCCTCGCATCCTCGGCTTCGTGTACTTTATACTCCTGAGTTTCTTTACGATCACGTTTCGTCTGATCGTTCGTTTCTCGCAGCAGCGTCTGCTTGAATCGGGCTACGGCCGGCGTCCGAGCATTATTCTTGGTGACCGGGCCAACGCAGAAAGCCTGGCGGCGCGGGTCTCGCATTTTCCACGTTTGGGCTATGAGGTTATCGGCTACGTTTCGCCAAATGGTGAAGTGGAGACGGGCGAGACGCGTAAACTCCCACGTCTTGGGGAGCTGAAAAATCTTGAGAGCATTATTGCCGGCAATAAGATCCAGGAAGTACTGATCACGCTGAAGTCCGGCGATCACGATGCGCTGCTCGATGTGATGGGACGCACTTCGGGTTCGAATGTCGGGCTGAAGATCATGCCCGATCTCTATGATATCATTTCGGGTCAGGCGCGCACACGTGAGATCTATGGCTTTCCGCTGATCGACATCAATCCGGAGTTGCAGCGTCCGTGGGAAGAGGCAACGAAGCGTGCGATGGATATTGTGGCGAGTTCGATCATTCTCGTTATCGGATTTCCGATCTGGTTGCTGATCGCCTTAGGCGTGCGGGTATCGTCAAAAGGTCCGATGATCTACCGGCAGGAGCGTGTCGGCCGGTACGGCGAGCCGTTCAATATTTACAAGTTTCGCTCGATGCGTACGGATGCTGAGGTCGAAGGACCGCAGTGGGCGACAAAGAACGATCCGCGCGTTACGGGATATGGGCGCTTCCTGCGCCGTTCGCATCTTGATGAGATCCCGCAGTTTTTCAACGTGCTCAAAGGCGATATGTCGCTTGTCGGGCCCCGTCCGGAGCGCGCGCATTTTGTGCAGCTCTTGTCGAAGGAGATCCCGTACTACCCGCGGCGACTGCGTGTGCGGCCTGGTGTGACCGGCCTCTTTCAGGCGATGGTCTATAAGTATGACGAGAACATCGACGACGTACGCAATAAATTGAAGTACGACCTGATGTACATCGAGTCGATGTCGTTCCGACTGGATATGAAGATCCTGTTCCGGACGGTCTACAATGTGTTGCGCGCAGGAGGGCAGGCCTGATGTCGAAGCACAGAGAGCTGCTGATCCTGCTATTAGTCGATTTCCTTGCGCTTAATCTTACGTGGCTTGTCTTTCATTACATCCGCTACGATTCCGGCCTCTTCGATGTGGTGCCGTCCGGGACGGAAGAGATCTTCATTAATGGCGGCTTTCTGTATCTATACTGGCTGGCAGTGTTCGCAACATTCGGCTTGTACCGTTCGCGCTATACACGGCCGCTCTTCGATGAGTTTGTTACCGTGCTCAAGACACTTGTCTTTGGTATACTCTTTTTAAGTCTTGCTGTTCGCTTTGTGTGGGATCCGGTGCCAGGTCCGGAGCCATTTATCAGCGATTCACGCATCTTGCGTGTGACGTACGGATTAATAACGATCGCCTTCGTGATCTCTCTACGTCTGGCGTTGCTTTCAGCGTGGAGCAAGCTGCTTGCAGCGGGTATAGGGCGCAGGCCGTCGCTTATTATCGGCGAGCGCGCAAGCGCGGAGGAGTTGGCTGACAAGATCTCGCACTATCCGCGGCTTGGGTATGAAGTCGTCGGATATATTACGACCAACGGCGCTGCAGCAGATAGCAATTCTTTCCGTATCGTAAGCCGTACCAATAAGCCGAATGAGCGTATTGTGTCGCGTCTTGGTGGTGTTGCCGATCTTGAGACGGTGACACACAAGCATGGCATTAAAGAAGTGCTTGTTGCCCTCGATTCGGGTGAGCATGAAACGCTGCTGACGATCCTGAGCAAACTTGGCGCAGGCGATATTGGTGTAAAGATCGTCCCCGATCTTTATGATATCGTCTCCGGTCAGGCGCGTACGCGTGAGATCTACGGCTTTCCGCTGATCGACATCAACCCGGAGATCATGCGGCCCTGGGAAGAAGTTGCCAAACGAACGCTTGATATTGCTGTCAGCCTCATCGTGATCGTGCTCGGTCTGCCGTTCTGGTTAGGTATCGCAGCGCTCGTGAAACTTTCGTCGAAAGGTCCAGTAGTCTATTCGCAGGAACGGGTCGGAAAGAACGGGAAGATCTTCAAGATTTACAAATTCCGTTCGATGCGTACGGACGCCGAGGCCGAAGGTCCGAAGTGGGCAACGAAGAACGATCCTCGTGTTACGGCCTACGGTCGGTTCTTACGCCGTTCGCATCTCGACGAGATCCCACAGTTTTTCAATGTGCTCAAAGGCGACATGTCGCTTGTCGGACCCCGTCCGGAGCGTGGGCATTTTGTCCAGCTACTCTCGAAGGAGATCCCGTACTACTCGCGGCGTTTACGTGTGCGGCCGGGGGTGACGGGGTTGTATCAGGCGATGGTCGATAAGTACGATGAGAATATCGAAGATGTCCGCGACCGCGTGCGGTACGATCTGATGTATATCGAGTCGATGTCGTTTCGTCTCGACATGAAAATTTTGTTGCGGACACTGTATACAGTGGTTCGCGGTAAGGGTCAGGCATAAACAATTTTTTTAGTAATAGCTTGTGGCAGTAACAGTAGAAATCGAGCGTCCTACAAAAACCCTGCAGATGGTCGACGTCGTCGGTCAGTACCGACGCTACCAGCAGGAGTTTGACGATGCCGTCCTGGCAGTGTTGCGAAGTGGGTCGTACATTAACGGGCCTGTCGTGCGTGCCTTCGAAGAAGAGATGAGCGCCTATCTCGGCGTTCGTCATGCGATCGCCTGTGCATCGGGCACGGATGCGTTGCAGCTTGCGATGATGGCGATCGGCATCACCGGCGGCGACGAAGTGCTGACGACGCCATTCACGTTCGTTGCGACGACGGAGACGATCGCGCTACTTGGCGCAAAGCCAACGTATGCCGATATCGATCCCCGCACGTTCAATGTCGACCCGGAAGAATTTCGTAAGAAGATCGGGCCGCGCACACGCGCGTTGCTGCCGGTCCACCTTTTTGGGCAGACGTGCGACTTGACGGCGATCGCAGAGCTTGCGCGCGAGCGAGGCCTCTACCTGATCGAAGATGCTGCGCAAGCTATCGGGGCTTCGTGGAATGGGGTGAAGGCGTGCACGGTAGGAGACATCTCGTGTATTTCGTACTACCCATCGAAGAATCTCGGTGCCTTTGGCGATGCAGGGATGATGACGACTAATGACGATGCACTTGCCGAGAAACTTCGCTCGATCGCCAATCATGGCTCGACGAAGACGTACTTCCACGATCGTCTCGGCGTGAACTCGCGACTCGATGCGATCCAGGCTGCGATCTTACGCGTGAAGTTAAAGTATCTCGACGAATGGAATGCACGCAGGAAAGAAGTTGCAGCGCTCTACACAGAGATCTTCTCCGAAGAGCCTGATTTGATCGCGCCGCCGTTCGTGCATCCATCGGCCGAGCCGATCTGGCATCAATATTCGTTGTTAATTCGCGCAGACCGCACCAAGGTGATGCAGGCATTACGCGAAGACGGTGTGCCGACAAGCATTTACTATCCGGTACCTCTGCACTTGCAGCCGGCGTACCAGCTTTCCGGCGGCAAGGCGGGCGACTTCCCCCACACCGAGTATGCTTCGGAGCACATCCTTTCTGTTCCGATGCATTCTGAGTTAAGCGACACGGAAGTAGAGTATATTGCAAAGCGGTTTATCACCAGAGTTCGTGAGTTCAAAGCGTGAAACGAGCATTACTGATCATCCCGACGTATAACGAGCGCGAGAATGTTCGCGACATCGTGCGGAGCGTGCTTGCCGAAGAGCCAAAGACACCGGACGTTTCGCTTTCGGTGCTGATCGTCGACGACAACTCGCCGGACGGCACGGCGGACCTTGTACTCGAGATGCAGCAAGATCCGGCGATCGGCTCGGATCGTCTGCATTTGCTAAAGCGCGCCGGGAAGATGGGGCTCGGTACTGCATACGTTGCCGGTTTTAAGTACGGTCTTGAGCGAGGGTTTGATTACATCTTCGAGATGGATGCGGACTTTTCGCACGATCCCGATGAGATCCCCCATTTTTTAGAGGAGATCCGCAATTACGATCTGGTGATCGGCTCGCGCTACATTACGGGCGCGAACGTTGCGAACTGGCCGCTGCGGCGGTTGCTGCTCTCGTACTATGCGAACAAGTATGTCCGCATCATTACGGGTATCAGGGTCTACGATGCGACAGGCGGTTATAAGTGTTTTCGCAGAGAGGTGCTCGAAGCGATCGATCTCGACGATATTCGATCGAACGGCTATGCATTCCAGATCGAGATGAACTTCCGCGCCTGGCGCAAGAAGTTTCGTATCAAGGAGATCCCGATCGTGTTTGTCGACCGTCATGCGGGCACGAGCAAGATGCGCAAGGCGATCGTCCGTGAAGCGGTGCCGCTGGTGTGGAAACTCAAGTACAGAGTACTCAAGGGCGAACTCTGATCCCGGTGGATATTTCCGTTATCATCGTCAACTACAATGTGCGCGAGTTTTTGCTCGGCGCATTGAAAAGCTTACGCAAATCGCTCGAAGCAAGCGGCCTCGAAGCTGAGGTCTTTGTCGTTGACAATGCATCGCGAGACGGCTCGGCGGAGATGGTGGTCAGGGAGTTTCCGGAGGTCAAGCTCCGTGCCCTCACGGAGAATATCGGATTTGGCAAAGCGAATAACCTTGCCCTGCGGGAAGCGACGGGTGAGTACCTGCTTATTCTCAACCCGGATACGATCCTGGGTGAAGATACGCTGAAGGTCATGGTCGACTTCATGCGCTCGCACCCGGATGCAGGCGCAGCAGGCTGCAAGCTCCTTAATGCCGATGGCTCGTTCCAGCTTTCGTGTCGCAGAGGATTCCCGACACCGTGGGCGAGTTTTACGAAGCTGTTTGGTCTCTCCAAGATCTTTCCAAAATCCCGCCTCTTTGCCCGCTATAATCTTACCTACTTATCGGAGAACGAGACGTACGCCGTCGATGCGCTTGTCGGTGCATTCATGTTGCTCTCGCGAGAGGCCTACGAGAAGACGCAGGGCTTTGACGAAGCGTATTTTATGTATGGCGAAGATCTCGATCTTTCGTATCGGATCAACAAGGCAGGCCTGAAGAACTACTACGTTGCCGAAACGTCGACGGTGCATTTTAAGGGCGAGTCGACGCGGCGCAGTACACTTAACGAAGTAAAGGTCTTCTACGAAGCGATGCACATCTTCGTAAAGAAGAACTATGGCAAGTCGCCGATCTTCACGCTGATGCTCAGGCTTGGGATCGCGATGCGCGCAGTTGTCGCCACCATCAAAAAGTACCGGGGAGCCGTAGCGCTTGCACTGGCCGATGCATTTGCCGTGAACGTGTCGATCCTCATGATCTCAAAGTTCTTTTTTGGCGCGTTTCAGGGATTACCGGAGTACGATTATCCTTGGGTATTTATCTTCCCGCCGTTGGTGGTGATCTTCTGTGTGGGTCTGGTAGGCGGCTATAGACGTGAAAATCGCCGGCGTTCGCGATATGTGCTTTACGGCTTGCCGATCGCGCTGATCGGTATGAGTTCGCTGACCTACTTTTTCAAGGATTTTATTTTTAGCCGTAAACTGATCGTATTGATCACGGCGATGTCAACGATCGGCCTGATCGTGGTTCGGATGTTCTTCAAACTTGCCGATCGCTTGCGTTATGGCGGAGAGGGGTCTGCAAAGCCGCATTTGCGGCGTACCCTTATTGCCGGCACAGGTGAAGAAGCAGTACGTATTGCGAAGCTGCTGCAGTCGAGCGGTTTTACGCGCCGCTATGAGTTGAAGGGATTTGTTAGTAACGACCTGACGCGCACAGGGGAGAAGGTCCTTGGTGAGGTTGCGATCAAAGGCGATCTGGCGATGCTGAGTAAGATCGTGCGCGATGAACGCATTGAAGAGGTGATCTTTCCGTCGGATGCATTCACCTACTCGCAGATGCTGACGGCAATGCAGCGAGTTTCCGAGGAAGCACCGCTCGAAGTACGCTTTAATGTTGTGCCGCAGGCAACGGACGTGCTCTTATCGCGCTCGAAGATCGAAGTGATCACCATGCCGACCTCTGAGGAATCGCTTGCGGTGATGCCGCTTGAGTATAACGTACACCGCTTCTCACATCGGCTTGCAAAGCGCGTGCTCGACCTCTTTGTTGCACTCTTCGCGATTCCCGTACTTTCAGTTGTTCAGGTTCTGCACAAGACAGATCACCGGCAGAAAACTTTGCACAGGTTGCGTGACGTGCTTCGTGGCAAGCTTTCGCTTGTCGGTATTCGTCCTTCACAAACAAACGAGCAGTGGCTCTGTAAGGAAGGTGTGATCAGTCTTGCAGATCTTTCCACTGGGAGTGCTGTAACGCTCAGAGCAGAAGACGTCGAGCAGATGAACCTCTATTATGCACGGCATCACACGTTCGGGATGGATATTGAGATCCTCCTGCGGAGCCTGTTCCGGAGCCCTACCCGGTAGGCTGCAGATGAGAAAATTCTCATGCAGTTTTTATTGCATTTTCAGATTGCATCCCTTATTTTACGTGTTGGACTAGTAATATGAAATTCTCCGTAAGGATTCTCCCGGCAGCTGCATTCTTCGCATTCTGTATGCTGCTGAGCATTCGCTCGTCGACCCAGCCGCAGGGCGATCCGCCGCTTGTGAGCAAACCGAACATGAAGAAGAGTCATGAGTTCGGGACTGATTGCGGCTCATGCCACAAAAAAGGTGGCGAGGCAAAAAGTGCGTTTACCGTTTCAGGTTCTGTGCTTGATGAAGCGCGCGAGAAGATATTCAAGAAGGCAGTGATCAAGCTCTATACCGAGCGTAAGGCGCAAGGCGATCATGTTGCGACGATCCAGACCGATGAGCTGGGAAATTTCTACTCGACCGAGCCGATCGATTTTTCCATTGGCCTCTACCCTACACTCTATGGATCGCCCGCAGCTTCGGAGCCGCTCAAGCATATGGCGCGGCCGATCTTTACGGGAAACTGCAATAGCTGCCACGGACCGAAAGAAGAGAAGCTCGGAATCGATTAACCCCCATGCCAGAGATTCCGACCTCCCGAAAGAAGGCTGCGCGTTTCCTGCGTTTTTTCCGCAGCATTCATCGGCAGATCGCTATCATCCTGTTCGTTTTCTTTTTTATCGTTTGCGTTTCGGGATTACTTCTCGGCTGGAAAAAGAATTCGCTAGGCCTTATTTTGCCTGCAGATGCGAAGGGCACTTCGCAGGACCTCAGCACCTGGCTGCCATGGGACAGTTTGCAGTCGATCGCCTTTCGGACCCTGCATGACTCCGTTTCACCAACGCTCTCGACAGCGCTTGAGCGTATCGACGCACGACCGGGCAAGGGCATCATCAAGTTCGTCTTCGACGACGATTACTGGGAGATCCAGCTCGATGGCCGAACGGGTGCGGTGATGCAGATCGATCAGCGAAGGTCCGATATTATAGAGAACATTCATGACGGGACGATCCTCGACGTCCTGTTCAATACCGATAATGACCAGTTCAAGCTCTCGTACACGACGATCATGGGCGGATCGCTCCTGATGCTGACGGTGACGGGCTTTTGGCTTTGGTATGGGCCAAAAAAGCTGCGCCGGCGCAAGAAAACGGGCTTTTTGCATGGGAAACCGGAGTGAGCATTTTTTCCCCCTCCTGAGCGTTAGAAAACAGCTATCTTTTTGTATTTTAGGGTTTATAACTCGTTCATTTCGTCCCGAAGATTGGAAAGAGAACATGAATATCCTTCGTACTACGGTCATAGCGGTTGTACTCTGTTTACCGCTCTTAGGCATCGCACAGAAGACCATTACGGTCATGGGTGCAGGTTCGGCAGTGGTCAAGCCCGATAATGCGATCATCTCGTTTACGTCTGCTACGCAGGACGTCACCGTGCAGGGTGTCTTCGCTAAGAGCGAAGCAACCATGGCGGCCATCAAAAAGGCGCTTGCCGCAGCCGGCGGGCAGGACCTCCTGATGAGGACCTTTGCCCTGAATCCTACCTACGATTATTCTCAGCCGACCTCGAATCCGAAAGTCGTCGGTTATACACTTATCACGTATTATCAGGCGACGGTTGCCGATCTGAAATCGTTACCGAAGGCGCTCGATGCCGCAGCAGGCTCAGGCGCAACGAATGTAACGGTTGACAGCTATGCATCGTCGAAGGCCGAAGGCATGGAAGA
>JANWLI010000060.1 GCA_025450975.1 Candidatus Kapaibacterium sp.
CAACGGTCTCCGACATGGGCCCGGTGCTTCTTTCCCGTTTACTAAATCTTACCGATGTCCAGACTGGAGTGCTGAACCTTGTCTTTAAGATCGCCGACGATAGCGGACTGCTCCTGCTCGATCTCAAAGACCTCCGTGCTATGCTCCAGTTCGTTGGCGACAACGACGACACGTTCAAGACCGAGTACGGCAATGTCTCGAAAGCAAGCATCGGCGCAATTCAGCGCGGCCTGCTCGAACTTGAGTCTCAAGGCGGCGACATCCTCTTCGGCGAACCTGCGCTCAATATTTTCGATCTGCTGCAGGTAGGTGCCGGTGGCAAAGGTGTGATCAATATTCTCGCCGCCGATAAGCTCATGCAGTCGCCGAAAACGTATGCGACATTCTTACTGTGGCTGCTCTCAGAATTATTCGAAAATCTTCCCGAAGTCGGCGACCTCGATAAACCAAAGCTGTTCTTCATCTTCGATGAAGCGCATCTGCTCTTCGATGACACCCCGGGTATCCTGCTTGAGAAGATCGAGCAGGTCGTGCGACTCATCCGCTCAAAAGGAGTGGGTGTCTTTTTCGTAACGCAAAATCCGATCGATATCCCGGATAAGATCGCCGCACAGCTTGGCAACCGCGTGCAGCACGCTCTGCGCGCCTTCACGCCTCGCGATCAGAAGGCCGTCAAAGCAATGGCCCAGACGTTTAGAGTTAATGACAAGCTTGATATCGAGTCTGTCATTACTGAACTCGTAGTCGGGGAGGCACTCGTCTCGTTTCTCGATGAAAAGGGAGCCCCATCGGTCGTCGAGCGCGCATATATTATCCCGCCGCATAGTAAGATCGGTCCGATCGACGATGCCGAGCGTGCAGCGATCATGAAAGGGTCTTTGCTTTATGGCCGGTACGAAAATACCGTCGATCGCGAGTCGGCGTATGAGCTCTTAAAAAAGAAAGCTGATGAACGGACCGCTACGCCTGAAGTAGCCGACAAACCCACAGCAGAACCCAAAGCATCCGGTAGACGCCGGGATACACTCGTCGAGACCATGGCAAAGTCTGCTGTTCGTTCGGTCGGCGTGGCTATTGGCGGCCAACTTGTGCGCGGGCTTCTGGGCTCGCTCTTTGGGAAACGCCGCTAAATAAAAAGCGAGACGATCTTTCGACTGTCTCGCTTTAAGTGAGCTACACTCTTATTGGCTTAGTAGCGTCCGCCGCCACCGCCGCCGCCGCGGTATCCACCGCCGCCGCCGCCGCCGCCACGGTAACCACCGCCACCGCCGCCGCCACGGTAACCACCGCCGCCGCCGCCGGAGCGCTGCTCCATCGGACGTGCTTCGTTAACGGTCAACGTACGGCCATCAAGCTCTGCCTCATGGAGTTCGGCAATTGCTTTCTTGGCTGCTGCGTCATCAGCCATCTCGACGAAACCAAAGCCTTTGCTGCGGCCGGTATCACGATCGGTGATGATCTTTGCGCTCGAAACTTCTCCGTAGCTGGTAAACATGTGCTCGAGACCGCCCTCATCAGTTGAGTAAGGCAGTCCACCTACATAGATCTTAGTCATAGAACTGGTAATTAATTGTTAAAGTGTATGCTTACGGAATGCGCTTAGGAAGAATATCGGCGAGCAGGCAGTGAGATTTCAGATCAGAAAAGACGCTGGATGCAAACGGGAACATCTCGGAAACACAATATCGAAAGCGTAAATGCATATATCTTAACATAAATGCGCGAAAGTCGTTCGGTAAATCCGGCCCCGGCAACCGAGGGCTCTGACCGGCCCTCGCCCCCGAATTCTCGTATATTTGCACGGCTGAGAATTTTCCACATTTTCTAATATCTACGTGGCTGAAGTAGCGATTCACGCGAATGACGTCCATGAAGACGTCCACCCTGCTCCTGCGACGAGCACGGGCACAACAATGGGAAAAGTGTTCATGTGGCTCTTCCTGTGTCAGGATGCGCTCATGTTCATGGGGCTCTTTGCCGCCTACCTATCCGTCCGGATCGGGGCCGGAAGCGTTTGGCCCTCGCCAAATAATCACGGTACGGCAGAGCACTACCCGCTCGATATCAACTTAACGGCGCTTAATACCTTCATCCTTATTTGCTCGAGCGTCACGATGGTGATGGCCGTTCAGGCGGCCCAATTCGGCAAACGCAAAAGCATCTTAAAGTGGCTAGCCCTGACGATGCTTGGAGGAGCCATCTTCCTCGGTGTGCAGGTCTACGAATACATCCACCTTATCACCGGTGATGGCATGGGAATGGGTAAGTCGCTCTTCGATGCGACCTTCTTTTCGCTGACCGGTTTTCACGGCATGCACGTGTTCTCCGGTGTGATGTATCTCGGTGCGATCCTCATCGGCACTGCGATGGGATACAAAGAGTATAAACAGACGACGATCACCGACTGGATCTTCCGCGCGATCTCGGTCGGCCTTACCCTCTACTTCGTTATCAACGTACTCGGTAGCTGGAAAGATGGCGGCTGGTTCTTGAAATATTTCATGATCCTTCCGCTGGCGTTATTCCCGGCATACTTCATCCCGGTCGTTGGCATGGTACTGTTCTTCTGGTTCGGCCCGTTTGCCGGATGGCCGCCGATCCCACATGTTGCCGTATCGCTGGTCGCCGGATCGTTGCCCTACGTGATGTATCGTGGTATCCGCTGGGTACGCAGCCGTCGCGACACGCCGGAAATTGTGGAGATCGTCGGGCTCTATTGGCACTTTGTCGATCTGATCTGGATCATTCTGTTCACCCTCGTTTACTTACTCTGATCAAATTTTGAGCATGGCACACGCTCCTACGAATCATACAAAGACGTATCTGAAGATCTTCGGCGCTCTGTTCGTTCTGACCGTCGTTGAAGTGATCATCGGCATGTACGCTATCAGTTGGGGCCTGCCGCATGCAGGTCTTTATATCCTGCTGATCGCCCTTGCACTTGTGAAGGCAGGCCTTGTCGCCGTCTACTTTATGCATCTGAAATACGATGCGAAGTTTTTATCAGTGATCGCCTACTCACCCCTGGCAGTGGCAAGTATTCTGATCCTGCTGCTAGCGCTGGAATGGGCATTCCAACCGCACTGGATATTCTAAAGAGCGATGAACGGCGAACAGGCACCTGAGCGCAAACGCTTGGGGCGTGCCGTCCTTATCGGCCTGTTCTTGTGGATTTTCGTGATCTTTTGTTTCCTTATCTTTGCGATCTTCGTTGACTGGCAATAGCAGCCAGCGGGTTTTGTCAAACTTTTTCCTTCTTCCTTCGTTATTTATCCTTTACTACCGAGTTACGTATGAAAGATAGTCGACACCTATTCCTGGCATTTATTCTACTATTGATCGCCACGCCGCTCCTTGCGCAAAAAAGTAAGAAAAAGCCAGTTCCCGATGCCGGCGTCCCTCCGGTTGCCGATGCTCGCTCCCGTATCGAACAAACGAAGGAATATCCCGATAGTCTCGAGTTCGCAAAGACCTTCAAGGAGTTTTACCCTCTGGTAAAACCCAAATCTTCTCTTCGCGAAATGGCGGAAAAACAGGTCGATCGTCAGATCTCCTCGATGACAAGACAAGGCATTGACTCCGTAGCTGTTGTAAAGGTAGCCTATATCGGACTCGACGATCAGGCCGGATATAAGATTTACTTTGACGTCTACCGTCAGAAATTAACGGCAAAAGAGCTGAAGGCCTACCTTGCATTTATCAAAACGCCCGAAGGACAGAAAGTATATGCCGTCACCCAGGATCTAAGCCGCGCTCAGTCCGAACTCAATAATTATGTCACGAAGACAATAACAACGAATCTTACTCCACTTCGCACGACGATGCGCGAGAATATGGTCAAGTCACAAAAAGAGAAAGAAGAGGCTTTGAAATCGGATACAACGGAAGTCGGCAAAGCACACCGCAGACAAATGCACGTCCGTGATTCGGTCCTGAACAAACGTGGGTTGGGGCCAAATGGCGGAGACCAGATCAAGCCGGTAGATAAGAACTAAGTTGGCCAGCTCTTCTATCGGCGTCTTCGATTCCGGCATCGGCGGACTAACAGTCGTCAAAGAGCTGTTCGCCTCGCTCCCCGATAGTCGTATCGTATACTTTGGCGATACTGCACGTGTTCCCTATGGCACAAAGTCCGTCGCAACCGTGCGCCGGTATGCCGAAGAGGATACAGAACTCCTCCTGCAATATGATGTCGGCCAGATCGTCGTTGCCTGCAATACGGTCAGCGCAGTTGCCCTTGATGTTGTAACCCGCATTGCCGGCTCCATACCGGTGATCGGCATGATCGCTCCGGCAGCCTCAGAAGCTGTGAAGGTAACGCAGAACGGAAAGATCGGCATCATCGGCACACTCGCAACGGTCGCAAGCGGCGCATACGAAGCAGCAATTGCATCTGCAGCAGCTACAGCTGGAAAGACGGTAACGACCTACTCGCAGGGATGCCCCCTATTTGTCCCACTTGCAGAAGAAGGCTGGCAAGGTCATGACGTTGCCCGCCTGACAGCGAAAGAGTATCTTGGAGATATGATCGAGTCCGGCATGGATACGCTTATCCTCGGCTGTACGCATTATCCGGTGCTCGCAGATACGATCCACGAAGTTGTCGGCTCCCATGTGCGCCTCATTAACTCCGGAGCTATTGCAGCACGTCAGGTCGTCGCTGCTTCATCTGATTCACCAGATAGGGATCATCTCTTCATGGTTAGCGATCTTCCTTCGCGATTCAAAAATGTAGGTGAGCGATTCCTTGGCAGAGACCTGCCGGAATTACATCAGGTAATTTATAAAGAGTCCTGGGTGGTATCGCGATAACGCTCACCTCTCGCAGGTTAGGAACGGTTATGCATATATTTGTTACCAATTAATCAACCTCATCTATGAACCCCATTAGCGGACTTTCGATTGCTATTGTTGTTGCCGGACTGATCTTCCTGATCATGTTCTTCTACTTCGTCCCGCTTGGCCTGTGGATCACGGCGATCTCCAGCGGCGTACGTGTGCGTATCTTCAATGATCTCGTAGGTATGCGGCTGCGCAAGGTCCCGCCGGACCTGATCGTTCGGGCAAAGATCACCGCGATCAAAGCGGGCATCCCTGTGGAGATCCCCCGATTGGAAGCACATTACCTGGCCGGAGGTAACGTCGTCAAGGTTGTCAATGCCCTTATCAGCGCCAATAAAGCGAATATCGAGCTTGATTTTGATAAAGCATCGGCCATCGACCTTGCCGGTCGCGACGTGCTCGAAGCCGTCCGCCTCTCCGTCAACCCGAAGGTCATCGAGACGCCGGCCGTCGCAGCAGTTGCCCGCAATGGCATCCAGGTACGTGCCGTCGCCCGCGTGACGATCCGCGCGAACATCGAGCGTCTCGTCGGCGGTGCCGGCGAACAGACGATCCTTGCCCGCGTCGGCGAAGGTATCGTCACGACGATCGGCTCCAGCGATTCTCACAAAGAAGTGCTCGAAAGCCCCGATCGTATTTCCAAGACCGTTCTCGATAAAGGCCTCGACTCCGGTACGGCCTTCGAAATTCTCTCCATCGATATAGCCGATGTCGATATCGGCGATAACATCGGCGCAAAGCTGCAAAGCGATCAGGCTGAGGCTGAGTTGAAAGTTGCAAATGCAAAGGCCGAAGAACGCCGCGCAGCAGCTATTGCCCACGAACAGGAAATGAAAGCACGCGTGCAGGAAATGCGCGCGAAAGTTGTGGAAGCCGAAGCGCAGATCCCGCTGGCAATGGCTGAGGCATTCCGCTCCGGAAGGCTCGGCGTCATGGATTACTACAATATGCAGAATGTGATGGCCGACACCGGCATGCGTAAGTCTATTGCCGAAGGTTCTTCGCCTGATACCGGCCATACAATCACACCGTAAGCTATTTTGCTAATACGATCTATTTCCGGACTGCGCGGCCTCACGGCCGCGCACGATGGCCTAACCGATGAAGCCGTCCACGCCTATGCGTCGGCATTTGCTGCAAGTTGCAAGAACGATGGCTTAGTTGCCGTCGGCTACGATGGCCGTCACGGTGGCAAGCGACTCTACGAATTCGTCACACAGGTTCTCGTTCACAATGGCTGTGACGTCCTCGCACTCGGCATGGTACCGACGCCGACCGTCATGTTCGCCGTCGAGAAGAACTCCACTGTCCGCGGCGGCATCTCCATTACTGCCAGCCATAACGGGCAGGAATGGAACGGCATGAAGTTCATCGCTGCAACGGGACTCTTCCTCGATCAGCAAGAAAATGAGCGGTTGTGGAAGCTCGTCGATGCGAAGCCAACCGACCAGTCATTCAAGCGAGGCGAAGTTATAAGCGCCGAGTATCTTGTCAGCGAGCATATCGAGAGCGTTCTCGCCATCCCGTTTCTTAATCTCAAAGCCATCGCAAGCCGCGAGTTTAGTATCGTCTTCGATGCAGTAAATGGAAGTGGTTCATACATACTTCCTCTGTTATTCGAAAAACTTGGCGTTAAAGAAGTCATCAAGATCGCTGCCGATGGATCGGGCCGATTCCCGCACAAGCCCGAACCTGTTCCTGAGAATTTGCAGGAGTTATGCGCAGCCGTCAACGAGTATCAGGCAGACCTCGGCATTGCAGTCGATCCTGATGCAGATCGATGCGTGCTCATCACCAATAAGGGCGAGCCGTTCGTCGAAGAAAACACGATCGTACTTGCTGTCGAAGAAGTGTTGCGACATTCCGGCACCGGCCAGCACGTCGTCGTCAATCTCTCGACAACGCGCGCAGTCGAAGATATTGCAGCGGAGTTCGACGCAACAGTGCACCGCACTCCCGTCGGCGAGATCAACGTCGCAAAGAAGATGCAGGAAGTCGGCGCCATTATCGGCGGCGAAGGATCTGGCGGCGTCATTTTCCCCGGCGTCCACACCGGCCGCGATTCGCTCGTAGCAGCCGCTCTAGCACTTTCGAACCTCGCAACCAGCGGCCTCAGTGCAAGCGAGAAGAAAGCAGCGCTTCCGCAATACGAGATCGTAAAATCCAAGATCGAACTCTCGAGCCGCGAGCAGGTTACCGGCCTCCTCGCCGACATTAAAGGCAAACTCGCAGCAGGAGCAACCAGCATCAGCGAAGCCGACGGCCTCCGCCTGGGTTTTGAGAACAAGTGGCTGCATGTACGCGCCTCCAATACCGAGCCGATCATTCGCCTGATTGCTGAGGCACCCACGCGAAGCGAAGCTGAGGTGCTACTTGCCGATGCCAACAAGACGAGTTAGCCCGCTCCGCTGATATCAAGTCAAAAATTTTTCCCGAACCTAAGCCCCGCCATTACTCGTTTTTAAGGTTCACAAGAATTCAAAGAGTGGCATCATTCCGTCATTTATTTAAGCCCGATCCGTACCTCCAATCCGAGGACGATAAGCGCGTGCAGACAGATCTTTCCGGAACCGGTCAGATTCCGTCGCATGTGGGCATTATTATGGATGGAAACGGCCGCTGGGCCGAAGAACGAGGCCTTACCCGTGGCGCAGGACATCAGGCCGGTATCGCAAGTGTTCGCGATATCACCCGTGCTGCACGCGAACTGGGCATTAAATATCTGACCCTCTACGCCTTCAGCACCGAAAACTGGCGCCGTCCCCGTAAGGAAGTCGCACTCCTGATGAGCCTCCTGCGCAAAATGCTGCATGAGGAAATGAAGGAAATGCGCGAAAACGGCGTGCGTCTCAACACGATCGGCCAGTCGAATGCCCTTCCAAAAGAAGTGCAGCGCGACCTCTTTGGCGCAATAGACGACACTTCGGATAACGACCGTCTCACGCTTACGCTTGCATTATCGTATTCGGGAAGATGGGACCTTGTCCGTGCCATGCAGATGATGGCGCTCGATATTCGGCGCGGCAAAGTATCGCCGGAAGATATCGACGACCGCCTTGTGAAGAGTTATCTCACCACTGCCGAGTTGCCCGATCCGGATCTGATCATCCGTACATCCGGCGAGCTGCGGCTCTCGAACTTCCTGCTTTGGGAGTCGGCCTACAGCGAGATCTACGTGACGAAAACGGCATGGCCGGATTTCCGCCGCGACGATCTCTACGATGCCATTCGCGACTTCCAACGCCGCGAACGCCGCTTCGGCCTCACCGGCAATCAGGTCAAGAAAGCCGAAGAAATTACGCCGCAGCAGGAATCCTACATTCAGCGTATCGTAAACGCTCTCACGAAAGGAAATTAAGGTTCTCCCTTTGTCACGATGAAGATTTTACAATTTATTTTTTCTCTCCTCACGATCGCTCTGCTTACCAGCACGTCCTTCGCGCAATCCGATCTCGAAAAACAGTACACTGTTCTCGGCATCACCGTTGAAGGTAATCAGTCAGGCTCTGCTGAAACGATCATCTCGCAATCCGGACTGTTCCGCGGACAAAAGATCTCGCTCCCAAGTGACGATCTCCGCCGCGCCATGAGCCGCCTGTGGCAGCAAAATATTTTTGATGACGTCTCGATCGATGTCGAGAAGATCAGCCCACAAACCGATGGTACCGACGGCCTCTTCCTCGTTATCCGTGTGAAGGAATTACAAAGGCTCGATACGATCATCTACGAAGGCAACAGCGAGCTCTCACGAGAAGACTTTGAAAAGACCGTACGCTTCTACAAGAATGACTTCGTTCGTCCGTGGGAAGTATCCGAAGCTGCCCGCAGGATCAAAGAACTTTACGCCAAAGAGGGCTACCAGTACGCAAACGTACAAACCCGCACCGAGCCCTCAGCAGATGGCACAGGCCGCGCTAAGCTCATCTTTACGGTCACCGAAGGTACGGAGATCGTCGTACGCAGCATCGACTTTGTCGGCAACAGCAAGCTCGACGATGGCGACCTGCGCGGAGCGATGGACGAGACGATCGAAAAACGTTGGTGGAAGATCTTCTCCAGCGGCAACTTCGACGCAAAAAAGTACGAAGAGGATAAGCAGAAAGTCATTGCGTACTACCGCTCCGAAGGCTTCCGCGATGCCGCTATCATCAAAGACTCTCTGTGGGTCACCAACGGCGAAGACCTCAATATTCAGATCACCGTCTACGAAGGTAACCAGTACTACCTGCGCCACATCAATATCGTCGGCAACGAAGTATTTACCGAAGAAGAGATCCGCCGCAACCTCGGCTTCCGTAAGGGAGACCTCTACAATAGCGAAAAGTTTGAGTTAAACCTCAAAGGGCCAACACCTGACTTCATCGATGTCGGCTCGCTCTACTATGACCGCGGCTACATGGTCAATATCCAGAAAGATGAAAGCATCGTCAGCTCGGATTCGCTCGATATAACGATCCATATCAAAGAAGGCGAACGTCACTATTTCCGCAACATCGATATTGCCGGCAATACGAAGACAAAAGATTTTGTGATCCGCCGCGAGCTCTTTACCCGTCCGGGCGAACCGTTCAGTCGCGCTGCCATCATCCGCAGCCTGCGTCAGCTTGCACAGCTGAACTACTTCAACCAGGAGCGCCTGATCCCCGATGTCAAGCCCGTTCAGGATGCAACCCAGTTCGATGTTACCTATAAGATCGAAGAGCGCTCCTCCGATACGTTC
>JANWLI010000061.1 GCA_025450975.1 Candidatus Kapaibacterium sp.
CAAACCTTTTTCTTTCAGCCATTCGTCAGAGTGATGTTTTGTAAGATACCGCTCGCCGGTATCGCAGATCATCGTAACGATAACACTATCCGGTGGCGCAGTCTCGGCAACCTTCAAGGCTGCGACGACATTCATGCCGCTTGAGCCGCCGGTGAAGATCGACTCTTCGCGAGCTAAGCGCCGCGCCATCATGAACGAGTCTTTGTCAGGAATATTGAGGATCTCATCAATAAGCTTGAGGTTGAGATTGCCGGGCAGGCGCTCCTGTCCGACGCCTTCGGTCAGATAGGGAAGTGCTTCGACAAGGCGGCCGGTATCTTTATAGGTCTTGATCGATGAGCCGACAGGATCGGCTGCGATCACCTTGATCTTTGGATTTTTCTCTTTCAGATATCGTGCATTGCCGGTGATGGTACCACCCGTGCCCATACCGACTACCAGATGCGTGATCTTGCCATCGGTATCATTCCAGATCTCCGGTCCGGTACCAACGTAATGCGCTTCGGGGTTCGCCGGGTTCTCATACTGGTTCAGCATGATGGCATTCGGCAGTTCTTCCGAGAGGCGCTTTGCCGTGTTGTAGTAGTACTCCGGCGAGTTCGGCCGGGCTGCGCTTGGCACGACGATGATCTCGGCGCCGAGTGCCTTCAGATATCTGACACGCTCGATCGAGGCCTTATCGGTCATGACGAAGATGCACTTGTAGCCCTTCTGGTTTGCAGCCAGTGCAATGCCGATGCCCGTGTTGCCGCTGGTTGGCTCGATGATGGTGCCGCCCGGCTTGATCGTGCCGGCCTTCTCGGCTGCTTCGATCATACGGATGCCGATACGGTCCTTAACCGAGCCGCCCGGATTGCGCTGCTCGAGCTTTGCAAGGACGAGACACTTAATGTTCGCAGGCTTGACGCGGCGCAATTCCAGCAGCGGCGTGTTGCCGATAAAATCGAGTATCGAGGTGGCGTATTTCATTTGGGTACAAAAATACTAGGCGGATAGGCGGATAGGCGAGTAGACGGATAGAAATTTATCAGCCGCCTAGCCGCCAATCCGCCTATCCGTCTGGCTAAAAACAAAGACGCGCTTCAACTTGAAGCGCGTCTTTATAGAAACCGTAATCTTGAACCGAGACTAGCGGACTACGCTCATCTTGCCCGTCAGCTTGGTGCCTTCGGATTCGAGTGTGTAGCTATAGAAGCCAACCGGAAGCTTCGAAGCGTCGAAGTCTGCCGTGTAGTTGCCTGCTTCGAGGTTGCCGTTAACGAGGCGTGCCACTTCCTGGCCGAGTTCGTTACGAACGACGAGCGTGACGAAGCTATGCTCCGGTACGTCGAAGCTGATGTTCGTCGTCGATGCGAACGGATTCGGATAGTTCGACAGCAGACGGAATGCCGTCGGTGTGCCACCGTTATTCTTCACTGCAGCATCGTTGCCGATCGAGATCGACGTGCCGGTTGTGAAGGTTTCACCAGCTTCGGTCGACATGGTCGTGATACGGAAATACACTGTCGGCATAAAGCCTTCGGTAGCATCCGGTGTTGTCCAATCAACCTGTGAAGCGCCTTGTGGAGCAGATACGATATCATCCCATGTCGATTTGTCCGTTGACATCTGGAGATAGTACGTACCTGGGACGGTACCGTTCTCGGTTGTCCAGCTGAACTTAGCAGCTGTGCTGAACGGGATATTGCCGTTCGAGACGTTGCTAAGTGTCAAAGTCTTAAACGCTGCTTTCGGTCCGACAACAGCCTTCTTGATCTCGAACACATCGCTCGTGCCACTGACCGGCGGGGTTGACGCATCGGTAACGCGAATGAGGCAGGTCTTGGAATCTTCGTTCGGTACTGTCCATGAGAATGAAGATTCTTCTGCATCGACCTTTCCGATCTCAGACCAGGTCGTGCCATTGTCGATCGAAAGTTCGATCGTCTTTTGGCCGTTCGTCTTTGTCGAATTCCAGATGATGTTATACGACATACCTGCATCGAGTACTTCGTTGATCATCGGAGCAACGACGTTGATCGCAGGCATGATGATCGTCTGCATGTCGAACTCCTCAGAAACGCCGTTCGTCGAAGCCTGTGCAGCATTTGAAGCACGGATCTTTACCGTCTTGCCGCTGAGTGCTTGCGGATCGAACGTCCAGGTGTAGGGTGACTGCGTCGTGCTTGCAACGATGGTTTCCCACGTTGTGCCACCATCGACCGTAAACTCAAGCTTTACGTTTGCAACATTGCCACCTTTACCGAAAACGATCTTGATCGGCTTCTCAAGTTCAACATCTTCGAACGATTTAAGCATCGGGAATACATAAACCATATCAGCTGCTGTCTGCGGAAGCGCTGTAATGTAGCCGGTCTGTTCGGCTTCCATAACTTCATGACGCTGCGGCGTCTTGGTCTTATGCGAAATAGCCGTCACAAAGGTCTTTACCTTCAGCTTTGATGCTTCCCATGCGGAGCTGTGAAAGTAGCCATAATGGATGCGCTTCGGCCAGGTTGCACTTGGCGATGAGAGGCCAAGCGTTGTCTTGTCACCCATGACTTTGCCGATCGCCTTGCGAGCAACGTTGTTATGGATAAAATCGATATAGCCGTTCGGATAGCCGCCGTGATTGCTCGTGTTAGCCTGCTGCTCGGAAATGCCATCTTCAGTAACAACGGCGACCGTCACGTATTGCGTAGTATCCTCGGTCTTCATTTTCGTCAGATCGAGCGGCGTAATATCAATATCGAAGTCGATGCGGCGTGTGACCGGTGAATAGGTTGCATTGACGATACGATAATCGACTAATGGCGCTTTGCGTGCTTCCTGCTCGACGACACCTTCATGGACATAGAATGATCCCTTATTGGAAAGGTCGCCGAAGCCACCGGCCCAATAACGATTTGTCAATGCGTTCGGAAACGAACTGATGCCGAATGACTGAAGGAGTGTATCTCCCTGACCGTCTTCGATGATCATCGGATCGGGATAACCGCTTGGGCCATGCCATGCAATGACGACTGCCTTATCACCTAAGCGGTGTTCAAGCGAATCCATTGACCAAGCACCAAGTGCGCAATGAACGCACCATGTGCCGGTTGCTTCTTCGATCAGTACTCCGCGCTTAAATGTTTGGGCCTCGACCGATGAAGTGGCAAGAAAGAAACTTACAAGCGCAAGGATCATGAAGACCATCCGCTTGAAGAAGTATAAATTTTTCATATATGCAATGAAAGGTAAATGAATAAAATCAGTGACGGGACTAAAGAACACCCCCACGAAGTGGAAGTTTCACCTCCTGCCCACGGGAATGAACAGAGGAGCCTATCTTTATAATGACACGCCAGAGTGCGGCAAAATTACACTATTTTTACCCGATTTCCAAGATTCTCGAAAGAAAACGATTTGCGAGAACTCCGGGGTGTATCTGCGAATTCACAGGGTAAAGCCTCGCAGACCTTCAAATTAGGCGGTAAGTCATTATAAATCATCGGATTAATTGTGCACCACACCTTGTCTGCTATTCCTCCTTACAGCGCACAAATATGATATAATTCAGCGCGCCATTGTATATAACAAGCAAAGACAACTTGAGGTTTATATATAAAAAACCCCGGAAGGTGAGAGTACATGTCCGGGGTTATTGAGTTGTGTTGTGTCTTAATGATTGGAGTTTTGTCCCTATGAAAAACTCTAATTCGGAGAACCATTGCGATACTTAACGCCGGGTTGGGTCGAATGTTACGTTACCAATCTGTTAAAAAGTGGTAACTAAGGTTTTATCAATTTTGAAGAAGTAGGCGGGTGGACGGGTAGGCGGATAGGCGGCTCCGAAACACTATCCGTCTATCCGCCCAGCCGTCTATCCGTCTTGTTCGTATTTTTGTCGACTATACTTATTACGCATAATGAATTTTAGTTTTACGGAAGATCAAATTGCGATTCGCGACGCTGCTCGTGACTTTGCGGAGAATGAAATTGCATCAACTGCCGTCGAGCGCGATATCAGCGGCGAGTTTCCCTACGACATCGTCAAGAAGATCGGCGAACTCGGCTTCATGGGAATGATGGTCGACCCCAAGTGGGGTGGCTCCGGACTCGATACCGTCAGCTATGCACTCGCTCTCGAAGAAGTCGCAAAGATCGATGCGTCGGTCGCCGTGATCATGTCGGTCAATAACTCGCTTGTATGCTGGGGTATCGAAGAGTTTGGTACCGACGAGCAGAAAGAGCGTTTCCTCCGTCCGCTCGCAACGGGTCAGAAGCTTGGTGCATATTGTCTCTCAGAACCCGGCGTTGGCTCGGATGCAACGCAGCAGGCAACGACGGCTGTCCGCGATGGCAACGACTGGATCCTCAACGGCGCAAAGAACTGGATCACGAACGGCACGACTTCCGATTACTATATCGTCTATGCGCAGTCCGATCCGACAAAAGGCTACAAAGGCATCACCGCCTTCATCGTCGAAAAAGACATGGAAGGTTTTGAGATCGGCAAAAAAGAAGATAAGCTTGGCATTCGCTCCTCGGATACGTGTTCCCTTGGGTTCACCAATGTTCGTCTAACCGACGGCCACCGTCTCGGTGCCGAAGGCATCGGGTTTAAGATCGCCATGGAGACACTCAATGGCGGCCGCATCGGCATTGCTGCACAGGCTCTCGGTATTGCTGCAGGCGCCTACGAGCGTGCAGTGAAGTACTCCTTCGAGCGTCAGGCATTCGGTAAGCCGATCAACCAGTTGCAGGCGATTCAGTTCAAGCTCAGCGATATGTGCGTCAAGATCGAGGCGGCGCGTCTGCTCATCATGAAGGCAGCCCGTGCGAAGGATGCTCATACCTCTTACATCAAGGAAGCTGCAATGGCGAAGCTTTATGCTTCGACGATCGCCTTCGAAGTTGCTAATGAAGCGATCCAGGTGCATGGCGGATATGGGTACGTTCGCGAGTATCTGGTCGAGCGCTCGCTGCGCGATGCGAAGATCACGCAGATCTACGAGGGAACGTCGGAGATCCAGCATATTGTCATCGCCCGACAGCTGCTGAAAGAGTACCAACTCGAAGCATAGCCGAAACGACCGTATATTTGCAGAAATCCAATACACAGGTAGTCGTATGAAGTTTATACTTTCGTTCGTTGTTTGTTTTGTCCTTCTCGTTGGCTCGACCTCGTTTGCACAGGAACGCGCAAGCGCAAAGACTCAGGTGATCAGCGGTGATTTTGTCGGCCTCTTCCTTGATGGCGGCGAATTCCATGTACAATACGAGTGGAAGTCGGGTTCACTCAACAGCTGGTTCGTTCGCGCACTCCTCGGTGGGTACCAATCGTACACAGGTCTTGGCTTAGGTGGTGGCTACCGGTTCTTCATTGCCGATAGCCGTGCACTGACCGGCCTCGCACTGGCGCCTGTTGCGCATGCGTACTTCTTTAAATCGGGTGACCTCGGAAGATCCCAATTGTTCTTTTCTATTGGCGGCGAACTTTCGTACAAGTGGCTGTTTGATAATTTTTCGGTCGAACCATTGCTCGGCGCAGGCCTTGCTTTCGGCGGCGAAGATATTTCGTATTTGACAAAGGTACGTCCGTACCTGGGTATCTACTTAGGATATGCCTGGTAAGCCATGAACCACGGCATTCCGTATCATAACGCCTCCGGAAGACCGGAGGCGTTTTAGTATATGAAGGCGATCGCAGCTATCCTACTTGTTCGTTCGGTAACGGTCCGGGCGCAGCAGCCGGATCTTGTCGGTGTTGAACTCGGGGCGACGATGGACCTCCGTAAGCGTCCATCGCTCCTGACACGAGTAAGCTATAGTACACCGATCGGTGACATCCGCATCGAAGGTGGCGGGTTGATCTTATTTGGCAGGGACGGTGGATTCGGTTTTGATGTTTTACTTGCGTATCCTGTCGGTAGGTTTGAGCCTCTGGCCGGGGCGCGATTCATCGTGTGGGAGCAGTCGATGTCGGCAGGATTTCCCCTGGGAATTCGCTGGAAAGCGCTCACAACGAGCGTAGAACTTACTTTCGGCTTATCTGTTGCACCCACGTTGCATTTGACAGCGGAGGAAGGCGACACGTTTCTTTTTGACACATTTATCGGAGTTCGGTTTTGATACACAGATCTTTTTTCCTGATAGTACTTTTCATGCTTGGCGCGTCGGCACTGTATGCACAAACCGATACGACCGGTGGCCGCAAAGTGCTTCGTCAACCGGTAAAGACGGTGGCAAATAAAGTAACGGTCTACCCGTATGCGACCATCTCGCTGAACTACCATTCCGGGCAAGCCTTTCCGAAAAGTGCGACCGGCATCGGCTATGGTTTTGGCCTTGCATTCGACCTGACGGAAGACAAGCAGCCCATCGGGTTCTATTTCGATATCGCCTATCAGGATATGCGCGCTCATGCGGCCGATGGCGGATGTATGGATATCGATGTTACCGATACGAACACGATCGCCCATACCGTCGAAGCCGAACATTATTTTTCCTACGCGCTCTTCGAAGCGTTCTTGAAACTGCAAAGCGAAAAGGCAAAAGGATATTTTCTTATCGGCCTGAGTACCGGCCTCGTCACCTCGGCGCTGACTGTCAGACGCAGCCCGAATACGCAACTCGCCCCGGACGTGTTCAGCGAGTGGAAGGCGACGGACTTTCACAATAAACTTCGTCTCGACTTACGTGCAGGCATCGGTGTGCAACTCGGCCACATTGCAGGCTATCCGTTCGTCTTCGAGGCGCGATTCGGGTATCCGATCATTCCGGCGCTGACCGAGTACGACGATTACTGTAATGCCAACGAGGCTCGCGGGCCGTGGCGCATTCTGTCGCTGCAGGGAAATGTTGGGCTGAGATTCTAGAGGATGCCCTTCCTGCTTTCATTTAGGCGTTAAAGGCAGGTATTTGCTCCTCGTATGCAACAAAACTTCTTAATTTCGTAGTCAGTACTTTACACTTACAAGGGTATAATGAAAAAATCCTGGTTAGTCATCGGTAGTATTATCCTTCTTGTGCTCATTCTTGTGTTTTGGGGCATTAGCAAATCGAACAGCCTCAATCTTAAGGACGAGAACATTCAGGCACAGCTTGGACAGCTCAATAATGTCTACCAGCAGCGTCTCGATCTTATTCCGAATCTCGTTGCGACCGTGCAAGGTGCTGCAACTGCGGAAAGGCAGACACTTGAGGCCGTTGTCAACGCCCGTGCTCGCGCTACCGGTATTACGCTCACCCCGGAAGCGTTGAAAGATCCGCAGGCTTTTGCCAACTTCCAGCAGATACAGGATCAGGTATCGAGCGCGATCTCACGCTTGCTCGTCTCGGTCGAAAAATATCCCGACCTCAAGAGCCAGGCAAATTTTTCGACGCTCATGAGCCAGATCGAAGGCATGGAAAGCCGTGTACGTATCGAGCGCAATCGCTATAATGAGACGGTGCTTGAATACAATGCTTCGCTTCGTGTGTTTCCTGCGAGCCTCATTGCAGGCATGATGGGCTTTGAGCCGTACCAATACTTCCAGGCAGCACAAGGCGCGGAGAATGCGCCGAAGGTGGAATTCCCCGGCACGGAATCCCCGGCAGCAGATCCGGCGACTGCACCGCCTGCTCCAGAAGGAACAAACAAAGGACCTGCACGCCCTGCACCTGCAAAATAAATGATTGAATGATCGTAAAAAGGTGGAATACGAGTTGCTCGCTTCCACCTTTTTCTTTACTGCTATTTAACTGCTACTGCTTGTGCCGAGATTTCTCAAACGCATCGTCCGTGGCCTGCTCCGTTTCTACCTGACAAATACTCCGGTCAGAAAGGGACGCTATCCGCTTATGATGCTTTTTCATAAGCATGTCTCGGAGCCGATCACCGTCGAGGTGTCGACAAAAGATCGCGGGAAGATGCTGCTCGATCTCGAAGACGAAGCACAGTTTCCTCTGTACTATAATATTTATGAGTGGAAGGATACGCCAACGATCCGCACCTTAGTGCAAGGTTCGCGCATCGTGCTCGATATCGGCGGCAACATCGGGCAGATGGCGATGCTCTTCATTCAGGACGCTAAGCAAGTCCACACCTTCGAGCCGATCCCCGAGAAAGCTGCGCGGCTTGCCGAGCAGATCAAGCTTAATGGTCTCGGCGACAGAGTCTTTGTGCACCGGCTTGCACTTTCTTCTGCACCCGGCATGATCAAGTTCGAACTGCCGACTGTGGAGAACGAAGGCATCGGCAGCACGGTGATCCGCGGACTCAAAGATGCGCGCATCGTCGAAGTCGAAGCCGATACGCTCGATCGCTTTGTAGCGGCTCGAAAGATCGAAGACATTGATTTCATCAAGATGGACATCGAAGGTGGCGAGCTCTTTGCACTTAAAGGCATGGAGCAGGTGCTCAGCGATGCAAAGCCTATCGTTATCCTCGAGATGACACAGTCGATGATGGAAGCTGCCGGGTATGGTGCGAAAGATATCCTCGAGGTGATGGGGAAGTACGGCTATCGCGGTTATCGTTTTGAAAAGTCAGGTTTATCGGGTCCACACGATGTTATTCAGCCACAAAGCGAGAACTACTGCTTCCTTGCAGACAAGCATCTCTCGCGTTCGAATATTCAGGGCCTCTTAAAATAGAATTTCTTCATCATACTGGAGTACTACCTCCGCTTCTAAATCGAACTGGCTCCGTCTCTGGCTGTAACTTTGTACGGCTTTGATGGTTCTGATACCTGAAATAGTATGAAACTCCTTTTCGCTTTTCTCGCGCTCTGTATCGCAGTTTCTGCTCCATGTCAATGGCGGAAAGTGGCCGACGATCTCTTCTTCCCTTACAATAATGGCTACCATTATGGTGGGGCGATCGTCCATGTCGATGGCATGGTCTGGGGAGGCATCTCAACACTCTACAGTTCGCCCGATACCGGAAAAACATGGACGGCCAATAGTCTTTCTATAGGGTCTTCGGACTTTATTTTTAGTGTTGACTTTTTCGATAAGAACAACGGCATCGTCATGCTATTCTATGGCGGTACCTTTATTACGAAAAACGGAGGATTGACATGGAGTAATCGGACAGATAATAAACATTTTCTGGGTGGTGTATTTGGAAGAACTGCCAATAATATTGTCTATGTGACCCGTCACGATCCGGACCCATACATTGGCGCGATCTCCACGTCAACCGACGGAGGCAGTACCTGGAAGGACCTTACCATTGAGACGGGCGGTGGAGGTGCGTATCATATAGTAAAAGGAGTTAACGGCAGACTGTATGTGCTCAGCCGTAATTGGGAGCCCGCGCCAAGGAAGTCGTATCTATATTACTCCGATGATGATGGGAAGACTTGGGTCAAGCGAACTGCCAGGTTTGATTTCGATTGCTTCTCAATGGCAGTTTCCCGATGCGATCAGGATTTGATCTACGTGATCAATGAAGATTACAACGAGACGGCAAATGGTCTCAGTGAAGTATACCGCTCGACAAATGGCGGGGTTTCTTTCGATACCGTGATTAAGGCAAACGCCGCACAACTTACCGGATTTGGTGTGACGACCCGTAATGCAGTCTACATGCAAACGTTCGATTCGACCATCTTGCGTTCGACCGATGAGGGGACGACATGGAAGCCGATCGGCGGACCGAACAACTATCATGACACCCGCATGCTCTGCGCGATCGACGATAATCTTCTCCTTGCATCCGATTTCAACGGGAACATCTGGCGAACCGATAATAGCGGAGGTGATTCGGTGTTCGGCATTCCCGATTCGCCGATCCAACAGACTATTTCGACACCACGCTCGATCATCGAACCGCTTTCCAGTGCGGAGATCCTTGTGCCCATAACGTTAGTCAACAAGCTCGCCCCAAAAGGATTTGACCTTGTTGTTCACTATGATTCTATTAGCTATGAGTATTTAGGGACCTTTGCAAAAAATGGCGACAGGATCGACGTAACTGCAAAGAGTTGGCCTGGCCGCGCATTGGTACGATTCAGGTCCACCGATATTGCGCCGGGAACGAGCACCATTGGCTACACACGTGTAAAGATCAAATGGCATGAGCCGTTCTGCGACGTTATCCGATTCGATTCGGCATCGTCTACCATGGAGGGATGTGCAACGATCGAATGGAAATCGTCACAGACGATCGTCGGCAACTATCCGAGTTGCGTCCTCTCTGTTCCCAATAGTCCGTCGCGACCGATCAGTTTTCTTGTTCAACCAAATCCATCGAATGGTATATACTCATTGTCAAGTACTGATGAGTTGACCGATGTTTCGGTGCTCGTCCTCGACGTCCTTGGCAAAGTGGTCCATGAACAGACAGGGAATATTCACCCCGGCGTGCCGATGACGGTCGATCTCACTCAGGAATCGGCAGGTGCATACTATTTGCGTTTGCAATGTGAGAGCGGGGTTCAGACCATTAAGTTGGTAAAGAACTAAGAGAAGGGAACCTGCTTCGTTCTCCGCTAGGTTAGTTAAAGAGATGAATGCTACACTTACGACGACGTTGACGCTCACGACCACCCGGTCGGCGTCTGCTCATGCGTGAATGTAGTGATACGTTTTTTCAGCATAAAGGGCAGACCATCGGTGTCTGCCCTTTCTGTTTTTAGCAGGATAGAATTCAAATACGGCTCTGTTAAGAGCGCTACAATATGAGCTCAGAGAACATCAAGATCACCTTTCCGGACGGCAACGTCCGCGAGTACCCGCGCGGCACCAGTGGCTGGCAGATCGCCGAAAGCATCTCGCCGCGCCTGGCGCACGTTTCACTTGGCATTATTGCCAATAATCAGCCGTACGATCTGGCAACGCCGATCGAAGAGGATGCTGCCGTTCGTATCCTCAAGTGGGAAGACGACGAAGGCAAGGGCATCTTCTGGCATTCGAGTGCCCACTTAATGGCCGAAGCTGTCGAGGCGCTCTATCCCGGCACACGATTCGGCATCGGACCGCCGATCGAAACCGGCTGGTACTATGACATGGAATTACCGGAAGGCGTCAAGCTCAAACCCGAAGATCTTCCGGCCATCGATGCAAAGATGCTCGAACTTGCCGAGCGCGACGTGCAGTACAAACGCATTCCGATGGAGTGGGATAAAGCGGTTGAGTACTTCAAAGAGAAAGGCGACTGGCTCAAGCTCGAATTGCTCGAAGGCCTCAAAGGACAGCCGATCACATTTTACGAGCAGGGAAACTTCACCGATCTCTGCCGCGGCACACACGTGCCTTCGACCGGTAAGATCAAATTTCCGAAGATACTCTCCATCGCCGGCGCATACTGGCGCGGCGATGTTACACGTCCGATGCTTACCCGACTCTATGGCGTAAGTTTTCCGACGAAGAAAGAACTTGACGCATTCATCACCGCTCGTGAAGAAGCGGAGAAGCGCGATCACCGCAAGCTTGGCAAAGAGCTTGAGCTCTACATGATCACACCGAAGATCGGTGGCGGACTTCCGGTCTGGTTGCCGAATGGCGCCGTCGTGCGCAACCAGCTCGAAGCCTTCCTGCGTAAGGCTCAGCAGCGTATGGGATATCTGCAGGTTGTGACGCCGCATATCGGGAATATCGAACTCTACAAGACAAGCGGACACTATCCGTACTACAAGGATAGCCAGTTCACACCGATCGATGTTGACGACGAGCAGTATCTGCTCAAGCCGATGAACTGCCCGCATCATCACATGATCTATGCATCGAAGCCGAGATCGTATCGCGATCTTCCGTTGCGTCTGGCAGAGTTCGGTACGGTCTACCGTTACGAGCAGTCGGGCGAGCTCAACGGTCTTTCGCGTGTGCGTAGCTTCACACAAGATGATGCCCACATTTACATGATGCCTGAGCAACTCAAATCTGAGTTGTGCAATGTGATCGAACTCACACAGTTCGTATCGAGAGCACTCGGCTTTACCGACTTCAAGATTCGCTTGTCATTCCGTGATCCGGAGAACACGACGAAGTATGGTGGCAACGACGAGCAGTGGATCCAGGCAGAGCGTGACATCAAAGAAGCTGCCGACCTGATGAAGCTCGATTACAACATCGGCATTGGCGAAGCTGCGTTCTACGGTCCGAAGATCGACTTCATGCTCAAGGACGCTCTTGGCAGAAGCTGGCAGCTTGGCACTGTGCAGGTTGACTACGTCATGCCTGAGCGGTTCGATCTTGAATACATTGGGTCGGACAACCAGAAGCATCGCCCGGTCATCATCCACCGTGCACCGTTCGGCTCGTTCGAGCGATTTATCAGCTTGCTCATCGAGCACTATGCCGGTAACTTCCCGGTCTGGCTCGCTCCCGTACAGGTTGCCGTGCTGCCGATCACCGACGCGCAGGCCGGATATGCTGAGGAGATCCTGACGAAGCTGAAGGATGCCGGAATTCGCGCTGTTTTGGACGCTTCGAGTGAGAAGATCAACTCCAAGATCCGCGACCAGGAGGTGATGAAAGTCCCCTTGATGTTCGTCATCGGAGCGAAGGAGGCCGAAGCCCGTTCGGTGGCCCTCAGACGTCACGGAAAGGGCAATATTGGAACGATTACGCTCGATGAGGCATTATCTACCGTCTTCGCCGAAAGTGCGCTTCCGGCGTAGAGTTATTGTGTTTATTTTCCCGAAAAAAGGATAATCAGGTATTGACGCCGTTAAATTTTAATCGTCTTTTGAATGGCTAAAAAAATTAGCCTTCCTCCGTCGACAGCGGGTTCATCAGCTGCTCCAGCACCCCGGCCGCCAAGCGGCAGGCAGAGTAGGTTTAGCCGAGAAATGCCGGTCAAGAATGCCGGTGTACGTCTGAATGAGCAGATCCGCGTTCCGCAGATCCGCGTCATCGACGACGATGGTCCTGTAGGTGTGATGTCGCCACAGGAAGCGATGAAGCTCGCGCAAGAGCGTGGTGTCGACCTGGTAGAAATTGCGCCGACGGCTGTGCCGCCGGTCTGCAAACTGATCGATTTTGGGAAGTGGCGCTATGAGCAGCAAAAGCGTGAACGCCAGATCAAGGCAACACAGCATAAGCAGCTCATCAAGGAATTACGATTCCGCCACGATACGGATACGCACGACTTCGATTTCAAACTTCGCCATGCGAAGGAGTGGATCGGAGAAGGACATAAGGTGAAGGCCACCGTTATGTTTCGCGGACGAGAGATCGTCTATAAAGAATTCGGCGAGCAGCTCCTGAGACGTTTTCAGGAAGCACTCTCGGATGTTGCGAAGCTCGACGGACCGCTTTCGCTGACCGGCAAGCTCATGACGGCAATGTTCACGCCACTCGGTG
This sequence comes from Candidatus Kapaibacterium sp., assembly GCA_025450975.1. GTDB lineage: Bacteria > Bacteroidota > Ignavibacteria > Palsa-1295 > Palsa-1295 > JANWLI01. The sequence continues at coordinate 13,258 of JANWLI010000061.1, forward strand.
GTAAGAAGAAGGCCGCAGATAAAAAGCCGGATGGCGAAAAGCCACAGCAGAAAAAAGAGAAGAGCGAATTCGCTGAGAAGCTTGAGAAAGCAGCAGGCGTACAGCCTGAACAGCAAGTGGAATCGCCCGAACAAAGTTTAGGAAGTTAGAATCATGCCAAAGACAAAGACACATTCAGGCGCAAAGAAGCGCTTTTCGGTTACCGGCACCGGTCGCGTTAAACGCGAGAAGCCATATCATGGGCACATGCTGACCTCGAAGACGAAGAAGCGCAAGCGCTCGCTCCGTCAGTCGACGCTTGTCTCCAAGACCGAGGATTACAAGATCAAAATGCTTCTCGGCCAATAAGTTTATTCCAGTCGTGTGGAGCGCTCGTCATGAGCGGTCTGCGAAAGTGGATTCAGATGCTTGCACGACACATTATTCATTAATTAAAGAAAATCTGAACAATGCCTCGCGCAACTAACCTGCCGGCCTCCAGGCGCCGGAAAAAGAAACTCCTCAAAGAGGCCAAAGGCTTCTTTGGCATGCGTAGCAACGTCTTAACCGTTGCCAAGCATCACGTTGATAAAGCTCGTCAATATGCCTACCGCGATCGCCGCGCACGTCGCCGCGAATTCCGGGCATTGTGGATCATTCGTATCAATGCTGCAGCACGCGTCAATGGCACGAGCTATTCTCGTCTGATGGGAGCCTTCGCCAAGAGCGGGATCACCATCAACCGTAAACTCCTCGCCGATATGGCAGTGCGCAATGCCGATGCATTCGCAGCACTCGTCAAGGCAAGCGGAGTGAAATAGTATTACTTCTTCGCATCATCAAGAAAGCGGGCCGGAAGGTCCGCTTTTTTTTTATTGATATCAACTTCCTCACTTAAGAGCAGGAATGTAGAGCGTTGCAGTTTGCCAATGCACTTGAAGGCCATGTGTGCTTGACGGCGAGGTTTGATCAAAATAAATTAACGCATCATATTTTTCCGCAACGCTTTCTCTTGCAAGGTCAGATGTTGGCCCCGCGCCTATACTCTTAGTATTTTGTCGTTTGTACAGCCATTCCGTCGACGAATCGGCAGGTGAGGAAGTAGGAAGAGGGAGTAGGAACAGGGGCACTCCGACCGCATGCAAGGCGCGTTCAATGGTTGATGAGTAGGAGGGTGGTGCCTTATAGGTATTCAAGCCTTTCTTTCCATAGGCTACATATTTCCCTTCATGAAATTTGAATCCAAATATTTTATACTTACTCTTATAATGCTCCTTCAAATAATACCCCATTCTCCCAGGTTCATTTCCAATCCGGGCATTATGTGCCCAAACAACGACCTTCGCTCCTTCCGGTGCATGAGACTTGATCCATTTAACATTCTCGGCCATACAGGAATCTTGAAAATTACTTTCAAGTAGCCCTTGAGTTAACTGGAGCTTTGTTGCCTGTAAAACTATGCGGGCTTGTTGGATACCCCAGTCTACTTCCCATGTCGAGAGAATAGTTTTATACCTTGTTGCAGATGATTCAATAGAGCCTAGAATGTCTTTTGCAGTTGCAATGGAATTGCGAGCGGCCTCTTCTTCCGTCTTCGATAACGTGTAGTCGTTATTTGTTAGTCGCTTTGTCTTTACAAAAGAAATATCTTTTGATATCATTGCGTAAGTTTTTTCGGCACTGTCGGCTAGTGGCTGGTCGACTCTCTTCAAAAACGAGATGACACTGTCTGCCGTAAGTGACATGTACTGCATATCAAATCCAATAAAGTCGATGGTGCCTTTACCTGAAAGATGATATGCTCGCATCCAATTGATCATGGCTTCGAATTCATCTGTAATCCATGACCAAAAATACATGCGCCGGAGGATACTATTTAGCTCCTCATTGCCCCCCTGAATGAATGCATTGAGCCTATGTGCTTCCGTCATGTTTGCTTCAATGGCAACAACGACACGAGTTGCATTTTGTGCAAGATACTCAATAAGCCGATGCTTCATTTGGGCAAATTCCTTCGTTCCATAGGTGGCTTCGCCAAGCGCAATAATTTCAGCATTGGCGGTCATTTCCTTGAATGGAGCTAGGTCAGTTGATTCTGATCCCGGTACGACAGTGTTGAATGGCTTTACCTGACTCTTTAACCATGTAATTTGGCTGTCGGTAGCAACTAGCGTGATACAACCGGTGATGCCGCATATCCAAACTAGCAGGATACAAATAATTGGCCTATGAAGGTATTGCATGACAAAGGCAAATATAATCGTAATTCCATAGTCACCGAACACTTTTCCTCTTTTCCAGCGTTACATCTTCCCAATGACCGTAAGTGACCTACAAGCACGTACTTCCGAACTCACGGGCGTCATCGAGCGCGCTTCGAGTACGCAGGAGTTGGAAGAATTCAAGCTCGCACACCTCGTGCGCAAGGGAAGTATTGCTGCGCTTTTCGAAGACTTAAAGAACGTCCCCAAGGATACGAAGCCTGCTGTCGGCAAGGCGCTTAACGAGCTGCGCAAAGCCGTCGAAGAGAAATTTGCCGAGAAAGAGCAGTCGCTTGGCGGTGGCGTAAAGAAGGCGAGCCAGTCGTCGATCGATCTTACGCTTCCGTCGCGGCCGATCCCTGTCTCCGCGCCCGGCCACGAGCATCCGCTGATCTCAGTGCTTAACGAGATGGTCTCGATCTTCGTCGATATGGGATTCTCCGTTGCCTACGGCCCGGAAGTCGAAGACGACGAGCATAACTTCACGAAGCTGAATTTTCCCGCCGATCATCCTGCGCGCGATATGCAGGATACGTTCTTCGTCAAGCCATCGGCTGATTGGAAGGTCGGCTCCGACGTTAAGCCGCTTGTCCTGCGCACGCATACGTCGCCAGTCCAGGTCCGCCTGATGGAAAGCGGCAAGCTGCCGATCCGCGCAGTCATCCCCGGACGCGTCTACCGTAACGAAGCCATCAGCGCCCGCAGCGCTGCCTGCTTCTTCCAGCTTGAAGGCCTCGTCGTCGATAAGGGCGTTTCCATGGCCGACCTCAAAGGTGTTGCCGAGTCATTCTCGAAGCAGTTCTATGGTGAAGATTCGACGATCCGCTTGCGGCCGTCGTTCTTCCCGTTCACCGAGCCGTCGATCGAATGCGATGTCAGCTGCTATATCTGTAAAGGGAAGGGCTGCCGTATCTGTAAGCATTCGGGCTGGCTTGAGGTCTTTGGCGCCGGCATGGTGCATCCGAATGTGCTTAAAATGTGCGGAATCGACCCTGAAATCTACTCTGGATACGCCTTCGGCATGGGAATCGACCGAACGGCAATGATGCGTTATGGTGTTTCCGATATACGGTTGTTTACCGAGAATGACCTGCGTTTTTTAGAGCAGTTCTGAAACCCCCGAAGAACTCAGGTGTCAGTATCATATTACAACCTTTACGGAAGATGAAGACCTATCTCGTTCTGATCATAACCTGTGTGTTGTTCGTCGTTTCGGGTTGCGATAGCGGCGCCGATACTCCCGAGCAGCCTTCCTATGGCGGCAACGTATTCCCGAAAATGGGATCGACGTATACCTACGATTATTATATGACCGATTCGAACGGGAATAATATCGAATCGTCAAAACAAACGCAAACGGCTACGGTCATCTCCACCGATGCCAGTTACAAGGGAAAGACAAAAGTCTTCCAGGTCGAAGATAATGGCGCGAATAATTACTATACGTATGAGACGAATGGTGACGTCGATGTCTATCTCGATCAAAATGCCTTCGGGCCACTTTCCTTAGTTCTTGGAAGCTCATTCTTTAGCCAATGGTATATGTTTCCGATCGCTTCGCACATCAAAGGCCTGATCGTTTATGATACAACGATCATATTCCAACTCCAGGGATCTCCATTACCTATAGAGATACCTATTCTTGGGAGGATCGACTATGTTGGCGAGGAGACGATCCAGGTTGGGAGCGAAGTGCTCACCGCCCAAAAGTGTAAACTGAAAGTAACGGCGAATGTCAGCATTCTCGGTACGATCACGTTTGAACAAGAGATTTCGCTTATTCCGAAGATAGGGTATATGGGAAAGCAGACGACAAAAACTATTTTTCCTGCAGCACTCGGAGGCCCTCAACCGGGGGATTATCGGATCCTAACTTCCTATACCTTGGCCAAATAATTTTTTCTTTTACTATTCTATGAAGAGACTCGCAAACCTGTTTTCTGCCTTGATCATCCTGATGTTCGTTGTCACATCGTTTGTCGCTTGTGAGAGCGAAACCGATAGTGACGGCATACCGTCAACAACAGTTACCCCGAAAGCCGGCACGACCTATACGTACGCCAAGCAAGAGCGTGACTCTGTTTCCGGCGGATCGCCGACGACGACGGATTCCATCGTCATTGCAACCGTCCTCTCCAGCGGCACGACCTTCGAAGGAAAGTCGAATGTAATCTCGCTTGTTGACAATAGCGATACGATGCGCTACGTCATGGAGGCCAACGGTGACGTGTCGATCTATCGGAAAAATCTGTTTACCTATGGAGATTTTACCTATGTCAGCCCGGAGCCATGGGGGTTGAAGTACTCGCTTGGCTCAAAGATGTCAGGCGTGATCCTCTTTGAACACGATACGGAAATGGTTGTGAGTTCTTTTCCTGTTCCGGTTCATCTTGTTGCTACGGTAAACTACCTTGGTACTGAAGAGCTGAAAAAAGGCGGTAATGCCTTCGCCGACGGCGGTAAAGCTGAGATCGTTGTAGTAATGACTGGCTCACTTTCTGGTGTGACTGTCAAAGTTACCGGTAAGCAGACGATCTCGTTCGATCCGAAGATCGGCGGATATTTCCGCTTGTCCGATTATATAGAGATCCCGGACGTCAAGGTTTTTGGACAGACTGTCGTACAAGGCAATACGTCGCTCATCGAAAAAATCTTGATCGACTTTTCGCTGATCAAGTAACCCACGGTTTATCCTTGCGAACCCCGTCCTTCACCGCTTGGAATGACGGGGTTTTTCATTATTAGCTGTATTTTTGAAGATATGAAGATCTCGCTCGAATGGCTCCGCCAATACGTCGATGTGACGGTATCCGTCCCCGAACTCGCTGCAAAACTCACATCGCTGGGCATCGAAGTCGATGCGATCGAGGATTTTGCGTCGAAGTTTGCGCTGGTCGTCGTCGGCGAAGTCCTTGAAGTCGAGCGGCATCCGAATGCCGATAAGCTCAGCCTGACGCGCGTAACGATCGGTGACGGCGCCGAGCCGCTGCGCATCGTCTGTGGCGCTCCGAACGTCGCCAAAGGCATGAAAGTAGCCGTAGCAACGATCGGTGCCGACCTTGGCGATGGCTTCGTCATCAAGAAGTCGAAGATCCGCGGCGAGCCCAGCGAGGGCATGCTCTGCTCGGAGCGCGAACTCGGCCTTTCGGAAAATCACGACGGCATCATCAGCCTCCCGGCTGAGTCGAAGCTTGGTTCACCTCTTGCCGAGGCCATTGGCAAGAGCGACGTCATCCTCGAGATCGGTATCACCCCAAATCGCGCCGACTGCCTCAGCCATATCGGCATTGCCCGCGAAGTTGCTCTTGCATTTGGCGGTATCGTCAAGAAAGGCGAGATCAATACGTCGCTCCTCGATACGAGCAGAACCAGGACAGACTCCGTTGCCAAAGTCACGATCGCCGATCCCGATCTCTGCCCGCGTTACGCAGCACGCGTCGTGCGCGGCGTTGCAGTTAAAGAGTCGCCCGAGTGGCTCAAGCGACGCCTCGAAGCCGTTGGACTCCGCCCACGCAATAATATCGTCGACGTTACGAACTTTGTCATGATGGAATGCGGTCATCCGCTCCATGCATTCGATTTTTCCACCGTCCAGAATGGCCACATCATTGTCCGCACTGCCGATGGCTTTGCCGACAAGTTCATCACGCTTGACGATAAAGAGCGTACGCTTCCAACAACCGCACTTCTGATCGCCGACAGCGAAAAGCCGCTGGCAGTCGCAGGTGTCATGGGCGGAGCGAACTCCGAGATCACGCACGATACGACGGAAGTACTCATCGAATCTGCATACTTCAATCCGTCGTCGATCCGCAAGACGGCTCGCTTGCTCGGTATTAACAGTGACGCCGCCTACCGCTTCGAGCGCGGTACCGATATCGAGAATATACTCTATGCCCTCGACCGTGCAGCAGCCTTGATCGCCGAGCTTTCCGGCGGGGAAGTGCTCGATGGCGTTGTCGATGAGTATCCGAAAAAGTATGCGCCGAAGGAATTCCGTTTCCGCCCGGATAAAGCGCGCAAGCTTTTAGGCGCGAAAGTCGCCGATGCTGCGATGGAGCATATCTTCGATCGTCTCGACATGACGATCGACAAGAAAAATGCAAGTGAATGGAAGCTGTCGGGCCCGTCGTGGCGCGTCGATCTCGAGATCGAAGAAGATGCGATCGAGGAAGTCGCCCGTGTACACGGATTGCAGAACATTCCGCCAAGTACGTTCGAACGCGCACCATTCCCGATCGAGCGCGACAGGATTTCCAAGCGAGTCTTCGATGAGAAACTTCGTGGGCAGTTCGTTGCCATCGGCTTCAGCGAGTGCGTGTCGACGCCGATCATCTCTGCCAAAGAGGCCGAGCTGTTTGGCGGACCTGCAGTAGAAGTAATGAACCCGCTCACCGTAGACCTTGAACGCATGCGACCGAGTATCCTGCCAAACCTCCTCGATGCAGCACGCCGGAACGAGCGCTTCCACGCTGCCGGGCAGCGCTTCTTCGAAATGGGAAGCGTCTTCCGCTATCAGGAGAAGGCGCAGCAAGTCGCCTACGTCGAAGAGCGCAACGAGATCGGCTTCCTGCTCAAGGACATCATCGAAGACAAGAACGTCTATAATGCGAAAGAACTGACGGCAGATATTTATTTAGCGCGAAGCGTCTGCGAACATATTCTGAACTCGTTTCAGGTAGAGGCGACTATTCAGGTGCTGGCGCCCGACTTTCAGCTCGGCCGCTGGCAAAAGGCACATGAGTATTTCGATGCAGCGGAGACGCTGGTTGTTCTCAATGGCAAGCAAGTGCTTGCCGTCATCGGCAGAGTCCATGCAAACGTTGAGAAAGCCTATGACCTTCGTTCGGCTGTCTATGCCGGCCTTTTGGACTACGACCTATTGCACACAGCCGCGCGCAAGGCAATGACGGAAGGATTCACCGTAAAGCCGCTTGCGAAGTATCCCGCCGTGGAGCGCGACATGGCCTTTACGATCAAGAGCGAAGTGCTTGCCGGCCAACTGCTTGCCGAAGTACAGGCATCGCTGCCGAAGGAGTTTGTCGAAGGCGTTCGCCTTTTTGACATGTTCGAATCGAAGGAGATGAAGCTGCGTGGCGAGCGAAGCCTTGCCGTGCGCGTGAAGCTCCGCAGCCCTGAGCGTACGCTCGAGGACGAGGAAGAGGAACGCATTGTCGCAGGCGTCGGTAGTACTATCGAATCCAAATTTGGCGCAAAGTTGCGCGCTTAGCCATGGCAGAATTTACGTTACGCGAAGCCGATGTGCTCGAAGCCCGGGCCGAGATCGCCCGCAGCCTCGAACGACTCCAGCGAACGATCGCGAAAGTCCCCGAACGATTCAAACACCTCGAAGCCCAGCGCGACGAAGCGCATGCGCGCGTCAAAGAAGTCGAAGACCTCTTAGCCCGCGAACGCGTCATCACGCAGCAGCGTAACTCGCTCAGCGACAGCGCAAAAGACGAGATCCGCCACCTGAATGCAAAGGTCACCGACCTCGAAAAAGAGACTGCCCAGGCAGGCGAGGTAGCGCAGCGCAAGGAGGAAGTGATCACCGAGCTCGAAGCACAGCTGGCAGCATTTCGCAGCGAGATCGGGCAGAAAGATGCAGACCTCAATCGCCTCACCGATGAACTGCGCTCCTCACAGGCGATCTCCGAAGAATTACTGACAAAGCTCGATTCGCTGCAGGAAGCGAATGCACACTTGCAGGAACAGTGTCTGCGCTACGAGTCGGAGGTCAACGAATTCTCCGAACGCGATGCCGGCTATGCCGTTCGCCTTACCGACACGCAGCGCCGCACCCTTGTCGAGACCATCGACACGGCAATCTCGAAGATCGATACGCTCTCGGCCAAACACTCCAACAATAATAATTCGCACTAGTCATGTCAGAACCCGTAAAAGTTACGATCCTTGGTACGGAATACTCGCTTCGCACGAACGACGAAGGACTCCTGAGCGAATTAGCCGCGGAGATCGACGACGAGTTAAAAGGCTTGCAACAGAAATTCCCGACGCAGGCACCGGCTAAGCTTGCCGTTCTCACAGCACTGAACACCGCCGAGAAGATCGCCCATAACCAGCAGAACGAACTGCGTGAGCTCGACCGAATCCGCGAAGAGATCAACCGTACGACTGACGATCTCGAGAATCTGCTTAAAGGCTGATATTATTTCCCAGGAAGCGAATCCCTACATAGACAAAGTCTGATGGCCGCGGAATGACCGATCCGCCATCGTCGCTGAGTCCCTCGCCACCGACAAAGACCTGCATGGTGAGCCCGTCTCCTTTTAGTTGTAATCCGAATTC
>JANWLI010000062.1 GCA_025450975.1 Candidatus Kapaibacterium sp.
CTGACGGAATCGCGCGCCTGGGACCGCGGGCTCTTCGATGCTACCCTGGCACCGGGCGCAGTCAACCTCGTCTTTGATAGTGTGAAGTGGTATTCGAAGTCGAGCGGACAGGTCTGGTTTCACCAACCCGATCCACTCGGCGTAAGTACCGGATGTATCGAAGTGGAGGATTCGGTTGGCAACGTTGCACAGTACTGTATCGACCGTGGCGGGCCGGCAAACGATACGCTTCCACCTATTATTGTACAGACGCCACAGTTGGTGCCACGTGTGGTCGTTAGCACCAACGTTACCGAACTGCGCCTCAATGACCGTGGCATTAAGCAGATCGCGACATCGGCTCTTGCTAACTTTGCCAATCAGCAGATCGTATGGACGAACGGCCGTCAGGCGACGCTATCGCTTACCATCGTCGATTCACTGACCTCGGCACGCGCCTACATCAGTGCCTCCGATAGTGCCGACAACCTTGCCCTCGACAGCCTTCGTTACGATCCGCTTCCTGATGTTATTCCACCGACATGCGCTATTGAAACGGTCGACGTTGCAACTCGCAGGTTCAGAACAACAGACCGCGCAGCATGGGATCGCGGCATTCTTGATGTTATCATTGTAGGCACAGCATCAAATCTCGTTGCTTCTCCTGTCGTCTTTATCGACCGCTTCGAAGCGGAGCAAACGTTTACCCTCATCGATAAGACCATTCCCGGGACGGTCGTCCTCCGGTCGCGCGATAGCCTCGGCCACGATTGCCTGACGACGATCGATATCGGGCCTTCGGAAGTGCTGCCAACACCGCTGCTCCCTCTTGAAGCTGCTTCGACACTGGATTTTGGAAAGGTCTTTGCTCCCGGAGATGAGACGCTACCATTAAGTGTCCGAAATCCGAATGATAAGCCTGTGGTCATTACCCAACTTTTGCTGACCGGCGACGCAGAGATCACCGTCCTAAATACGACAACGCCGTTCTTCTTTGCTCCGCTCGAGACAAAGTTAATTGGCATTCGGTACCAGCCGACACTCTTGAATATGCACGCAGCGAAGCTCATGCTTGCTAACGACACGATGACGCTCTCGCAAACCGATATTACCGGACAGGGTATTGGCAGGGTACGATTGAATCTCGATTCGATCACTGTGAGCGCTCCGGAAGTACCCGGCGTGCTGCATCTATCCGTCGATGCGACGCCGAATCCCATTAATCTCGAGACGATTCGATTTACGCTCGTCTATAATAGAGATGTTGCAGTCCTTGATCCCCAAACTCCCGATTGCAGCGGTGGCAATCCGCTCTGCGACTATGCTGTGAATTACACCGGCGATCCGGAGTCCGGCAGGCTCGATGTTGAGCTTATCCGCAACGACCGTTCGCGCAATCAGGCATTAGTCAGTGCGACGGCGAAGATCGATATTCCGTTTATCACATTCCTCGCAAAGGATACCGGCACAAACGTTATTGTTGAAAATGCTTTCGTTAGTCAGGAGTCTGTTGTTTCCAGTGATACGGGATTTATTGACGTCGGTACTGATCTCTGTGGTGCGGAGTTGATCCGTGCATATTTGCAAAACAGTACGATCTCCATCACTGGCATCACTCCGAACCCGGCTTCGGAGTCGGTTACGCTCTCAAGTTATTCAGCTACTACAACCGAAGGTAAGATCGCGGTGTACGATGCGACTGGAATTTGCATCAAGACTACGACAACTTCCCTCGCGAAGGGAGTAAATACAACGGCCATACACACCTCTGCTCTAAGCAGCGGTTACTACATCGTTACGCTAACGACATCAGACGGATTTGCCACAGCCCGACTGCTCGTCGAGCATTGATCTCTCCTTAGAACTCGATCGGGATCTGTATCTTCTCTCCGTTCTTCATCTTCCCAATTACCGAACCGTAGAATTCGTAGTCTCCGGGCGGTTGGGGGAGTCGCTGTGAAGTGAAGAGTCGTACCCGCTCATGCTGCGACGGTGCGAGGTCGATACTTGAGGGTTCGCTACGAAGCTCCGTTTGCTTTTCCAGTACCCGCCGCTCGCGAATAGTAAGCCTAAACGACTCACCCCGATTTGGTACTGCAAGTCCGCCTCGGAAAAGCAGTGTATATACCGTCGAATCTTTAGCGTGAAGTTTCATCTCGATAGATGCATGGCGTTCGTCAAATGCTGCATTAGCACTCGCTTCTCCTGAAGGGGACAGGATCTGCAATGCAATGTCGGTAAAGAGATTGTACTCTTTGCGTGAGAGCTCAAATTCGAACGAGATGGACTCTTCACCTGCATTTGCCTGAAAGAGGTATGTGAAAAGATCGGAGCCTTTGATCATAGTATCGATCATTCGTTCATAGCCAACGATGTTTCCACCGAGTTCAAGCTCCAGTTCTTTTGTCCCTGCATTCCGAACCTGCATGACAGCTTTCGCCTCCCCTTGTGCCGTCATTCCGGAAGAGATGTCGATCTGGATCGGAACTGCTTCTACGGTGAGGTCGAAGGCGCCTTCTTTATCATCATCGTCTCCGAGCCCCCCTTTAAATACGAGTTCTAGAACCCCGCCCGGTATCGTGCCGGAGATCATCTTCGACACCTGCGAACGCTCTTTGGGCAGTTGAAATCCGGAGAAAGCCCTGCCATCGTTATCAAAAAATGTAGCCGAGATAGTTTTCTCGCCTCTGCGATCAAGTGTGAATCGTAATCCGGCAACGCCCGGAGGCACTTTGAAGAACTCTCTGCGTAGCTGCCCACCCCGTACTGAGAAATTCGGAATGTGGACAGTATAGTTGTTCCCTTCTTCAAAGCGATGCGGAATAACGATCGTGTTGAGCAACTCGAATTCCGGAGTCGTTGCACCCGGCACACCTTTGGGATAGGCCAGGATCTTGCCGACATACATGCCCGGCTTTGTCAGCTGTTTCTCATCGTAGCGAACGGCAACTTCGAGCATGCCCTGCCCGCGACGGTAGATGCTCGACTGCACCGGCTCCAGCCAGGACGCATCTGCGCGAAGCGTAAATGCATTAAAGCTCAGCATCTCTTCGCGCGTTTTTTTCGCGGTGGAGATCATCGGACGTATATGAAACTCCGTTCGCTCAGTACCTTTTGGGAAAATACCGCTCCGATAATAGGCAGAAGTGCCTTTGGTGTGGCTCCCGGGCATGTGTACTTCGACAATGTACTCACGCGGAGCTGTTCCCTTACGATGCCAGTTTGCTAAGTACTCAAAGGCATTCGGTACATTGATCATACCGGCACCCTGATCGAGCGGCGTGTAGCCTGCAAGCGGTTTAGCACCTAACTGGAGTGCACGCTTGATAATATATGCGTCGGGAATGTAGCCGGGAAATTGTTGCTGCATTGCCGATACGAGGACTGCACAGCATCCAGTTGTAAACGGCGACGCCATACTGGTACCGTTATAGCGGTCGTTGACGACATAATCAGGCACGGTGCTGATCGCCGTTCCGGGACTGACAATATCGGGCTTTGCAAGTTCTCCACCGCGCGACGAGAAATCCCAGATCACCGGCCGCGACATACGTACTCCGTAGAGGTCACGCCCCGTATCGTCAGGTAAGGCAGCGCCACTGGTAATTGCCGTGCGTGCAGATCCCGGCAGGCCGATGTTCGAGAGGCCGGGACCGTCGTTCGATCCGGAAATGCAGACGACGACATCGGGATTTGCATCGAGCAGCGAATCGAGCCAGATGTCCATTGCGCTCTGCCCTTCGATCTCCGAGCCGATGCCAAAGCTCATGTTCGCGATCACGGGCTTCCCTGTTTCACGTGCAAGACGAACGACATACTCGTACGAGGCCTTCATGGATCCGCTGACCGTGATGCCGCTTTGCGTATTATCGCTGAACTTGATCGCGACGACTTCTGCTCCCGACGCAACACCATTAAACCCGGACTGCCCGCTGATATTATTGCCTGCTGCCATGCCGGCTACGTGTGTTCCGTGACCACCGTCGGCAAAGTAGAGGTTGATCCGCTTTTGTGCGGGGAAAATGTTAACGGCGCCGGAGAGGAAGCGTTTGTCAGCAATAGTATCGGAGAGTGGCGCGCGAAGTCTGAACAGATCGCGGCGTTCGCGGTACGTTGTGAGAACCGGTTCAGTGCTGATATCCTGATCAGCATCTGCGTCGACAACGGCCGACCAGTGTCCCGGAGCATCCTGAAAAACGAGGACGCCAAAGATATCATCGCGTTTGCTATTAAAATTGAGGTCGTCTAAACCATTCTGGAAACGCTTTTCGGGAAGCGCTGCATAAAAGTACTTGTCGTCATGTGCTTTGCAATTATCGTTGAGGCCGCGAAGCACCTTTCTTCCCGTCGAATCCAGCAGGTCCGCTCCATTTCGTGTAGCCGGTGCCCAATACAGATCGCCGGTACCGGAAAAATCCTGAACGTCGATGATCTTTGGCTTTCCATCTGAAGTCTTGAGAAGACCTGGCAATCCAGGATCGACGCCGTCATCGAGGATGGCGACGATGGTGCCGCGTCCATCGGCAGTGGGATATTTCTTCAGGAACGTCTCCACGCCGCACGCTTCGAGCGAGAGGAAACTCCAGGTCGATTCCGTAGTAACACCTTTACGTGCCGGTGCTTTAAGCTCTGGAGTATCGGGAAGATCACTTTTGGGCCGCGTTTGCGTGAATGCGACATTGGCGCACCAAAGTGAGAAGAAGGCCAAAACGAAGGTTTTTCCTGACATGAGTTCTTCTACAGGTAACATCACATTCCCGAAAGAACGTCCCCACTGTGTGTAAGTCCGTGCTGGCACGAAACTTGTCGCCTGATCTTTATAGTATGCGTAATACGATCCCGACGGAATTCACTACGTCAATGCAACAAACGATGAGCGGAAGAAGAACGGCGCTGAAAGTGCTGCTTTTGCTTATTGTCTTGATCACCGTTTTTCAACTCGGTATTTACATCGAGATCATCCGATTTCATCTTGCCTATGTGGTGCCTCCGTTCGCCGCACTGGTAGCAACGTTTATCTGTGCGCTGATCAATATTCTTTTCCACCGCTTTTTCGAGCGACATCATCTGCGCCTGCTCTACCTGGCAACGTCGCTGCAATTCTTTTTATTTGCAGCTGCGGTCCTTATGCACTTTTTTGAGACGCCGATCTATGCTGTCCTCTCGATCGCGATCGCCATTCCCTCGCTTATCTGGTACGTACTGCTACTTCGGACAGTTTCGAGGGACGCCACCATCGAGTAACATCCTTTTTAACCTCTATATAAAAATAAACACCGGTGTTTACCGGTGTTTTTCCTCCTACCACAAGTAAGGCCTAAGCCAGACTCGTGAACGGCGGAGACACTTCATTTTTATCAATCCACTATGCATATATATACTCAAATACAATGCCAGAAATGCGATGTGCCAAAACCGGGGAAAACAGCCATATACTTCAAAAACTGTGGAGCGAAGCGGAAAATAATTTTATGAGTGGTAAGTAATTACGCTGGAGAGAAGAAGAGACAAAATCGACAACATTCGGGGAGTAGAAACATGCAAAGGAAAAGTGTTACCTTTTCCTTTGCACATTTCACCTGGCAATAACCGATCTGGTTATTACTTATCCATACCTTGATTATTCTTTCCACCCTGGCCGGTCCTGGAAGCGCCGCTGCCGCCGCCCTGGCTACCGCCGCCGGGATTGCCGGAGTTACCGGTGCTTTCCCGACCGCCGCCTGCCTGCTTGCCACCGCCTGGGTTACCCTGCGTCTGCTGGCTGCCACCACCTGAGTTGGCGTTCTTCGAACCACCACCCTGATTAGCATTCTCGTTGCCGTCTTGTGTTCTCTGCTCGTTCGGTTCTTCGAAAGTATTCATATAGATTTGAATAGGTTTGTTTGTTGATGTCGTGAGAAAAAGGGGAGGGATACTTTACGAGGAGTAGGGAGCGATGCAGTAATATACAAATTCTGGCGAAAATACATTTCACAAAAAAAGCGCAATTCTCCAAAAAAATATTTAGTTGAAATAGAAGAAGATAGAGACAATCTTCTTTTTCGGAGGTACCATTTGGCTAAACTTAAACTATCTTTGCATCATAGTTGTGCTTTGACCCACCCCCACTGTCATCTCCCAAAAGGTCTCGTATGGGCCTCACATCCCCGGCAGAGTTTCCGTATCAGTTACTTTGAAAACCGTGGGTCTTCAACGTATAACGGAATTATACAAGCAGGTTCGAATAATGTTCATGTGGTTTTTGTAATTGGGGAGCTACAAATTATCCGCTGGCAATATTCGAACCGCTTGTATGCGATTTGCACTGTTACTCAAAGATGAACGAGCCCTTCGTCGCAAGCTGCCCTGCGGAAGTTGTGATCGTGTACTGATACACGCCATTCGGAAGACCATTACGTTCCACGATCACCTCCCCATCCATTTGCTCGGTAATAACTATGCGTCCTAAGACATCATGGATCACTATGCTCTGTGCTCCGTGCAACGGACTCGTGATGCGCACACGATGCTTTGCGGGGTTCGGATATACAGAAGCTATTACGGAGGCCGGCTCATCGACGGAAGCATCGATCGTAGATTCTAACAGGATACCACTCGTGCCAACGGCAAAAGCCCGATTTCCGGTCACATGAACATAGTTGATATTTTCGAAGCCGGTATAACCTGCATTGCTCCATTGAACGCCGCCATTTGAAGTGACAAGAATCACACCGTTACCGCAGGCATATCCGCGATCGGCATCGATAAAAAAGTTACTATGCATCTCGTGCCCGTCGACCTTTTCTTCCCCCCAGGTAAGGCCGCCATTGGTCGATCGCAGCAACATGCCTCCGCTTGCATCGAGCATGGTCATTGTTCCGTAAATATGCTGATCGGTCGGGCATTGGATCGACGTCACAAACCCTTCCTTCGACTCATAGATCGGCTTCCAGGTTGCTCCGCCATCGGTTGTCTTAAATATTTTCCCGCCACCTGATCTCGTCGTCCCGCAGGTAAAACCGAGTTGGCTGTTCCGGAAAACAATTCTGCTAAGATAGAACATGCTGTCCAGAGGTGTCGTCGTCCAGTTCACCCCAGCATTGGTTGTTTTCATTACCACACCGCTATCTGGGTCAATACCGGCTGCGAGATAGAATGTTTGCTCATCGACAAGCTGGCACCCAAAGATAAAACTACCGGTCGGCATTGCGGTGGGAATATCTTTCCAGGTCACACCATAATCTGATGAGCTCATGAGCAAGCCGTTCGTCCCACCTGCAATGACAAAACTTCCTCCCTGCTTGAAGTCGGCAGTCCAGAGCCATCCACGCTCCTTGTCTTGCTGTCCTTTCCAGAGCAACCCTCCATTATCGGAATCAATGATCGTCCCATCTTCGCCAACGGCGAGTACATGGTCGTCATCGATAAAGAATCCACACCTAAGCTCGGCGGAAACGGGAGAATTGAGCTGGGTCCACACCTGAGCGTTCGTATCGGTTATGGCGAGGACGATCAAACAAGCAGAGGCTAGTTTATGCAACAAAGTGACCAGGTGCATTTCATACCAGGCGATAGGGGTTTAGACATGAGTTGGAACACGCAAACAAGGGTATTGTTTCACCTGCGTTCTATAACGAAAGCGCCGGTAAGTACCGGCGCTTCGCTGTTGTACGGCTCATCCCCTCACGTACGTGAGGTGTCATAAACTTATCCGGAGATGAGCGAGAGATCGTTAATCTTTTCGAGAACCC
The DNA here is from genome assembly GCA_025450975.1 of Candidatus Kapaibacterium sp. Classification (GTDB taxonomy): domain Bacteria; phylum Bacteroidota; class Ignavibacteria; order Palsa-1295; family Palsa-1295; genus JANWLI01. Next base: position 7,710 of record JANWLI010000062.1, read on the forward strand.
CTACACAAGAATAACGCTCTCTGACCGTTTGTTGTGACAGTGATCGGTTAGCGAAGATTAAGCACCTTCACCTGATGCACCTTCTCGCCGATCCGTGCAATAGCAAAGTAGATACCTTGTGCAACGGCTTCTCTCTCCAACGATGTCCACTGATACGTATACGTCCCTGCTGTGAGCGGGCGATCGTTAAATACTTTCACTTGCTCTCCGAGGTAATTGTAGAGTGCTAGATGTACATCGTCAGAAGTACTAACTTGAAGCGTGAACTCCGTACCTGACGAAGTTTGCTTTGCTGACAATGGAGACGCCACTTCCTGTTCCGCGGAAGCGACGCCACTTACGATGCCCTCGATCGTCACGCGCGCTGCAGGACTGAGATTCAGATACGTACCTGCGGCTGTGACCTCATGGCTGACCGCATGGATCATGTATACATTCGTCCCTGAAAATGTCACAGTGTCCATGTACTCACTGACGCCGCTTACCGGCGTAAGATTGGAAAGATAGTATGGCCCCTGCGGCTCGTGCGCCTTGTAAATATTGTAGCCCGCGATGGAAAGATCTGGCGAGATCGTCCACGATAGTCGGACGCGGTTAAATCCTTCGTTCGTCGCCACGGCATTTTTCGGCGGAGCGATCACATTCATCCTCAATGTCGGATCTCCCATGAGGCCGATATGTATACTTGTAGGCGATGGGCCGGTGGCATAGGCACCTACGTTATTTTGTGTCAGCCGAGCGCAGAACCCGATCGGCAAGCCGATCGCCATCGGTTGAAAATACCAGTACGGCCGACCGCTCCAGGCGCAGGATAACCCGTACTCGGTTGCCAGCGGTGCTCTCAGAAGATTGTTCGAGACATTCCAGTCACCAAAGTAGCTGCCAAAGAGCATCGTGAAGATCGCCTTCGAGCCCTTCGTGACAAAATCTGTCGTCGTCCCGACACCACCGCAACTGGTAAAGCTTCCGCCGCCGCATCCGTAAGCCCATAGGTATGGCTGTTCGGGTAAGGTGGTAAACCAATCGACCGACGCGTTATCATAGATACTATCGCGACCCACGAGTTGCGGGAATGCGCGCCATGCGCTCGATGCAAAAGCTTCGGTAACGGAGAACGTACCGAAGTTATCGTCGATCAATGCACGCGGCGGTGCCGTGAGTTGGCCGGTGCGATATGCGTGGTCTTTATCGAGATAGTGTCTTAGCAACTCTTTTTCATTTTTCGTGGTGAAAGCAGGCATATTGGCAAGATCTACACGTCCGACCATAAGATCAATATTATCGGGAATCGTTACCTGATCGAATTTACCGTCACCTACGCTGTTGCGATTGGGCTGGCGAATGGTATTCGTATCTATAGGAACGCCATTAATCACTATTTCACTTTGGCTGTAATCGTCGGTCCACTCACCATCTAATTCGCCGTAATAAAGATCGGCTGGCCATGCTCCCATATGATCCGGATGCCCGTCAGGTACCACATACAGACCTGAGTACGGAACCGGAACATGTCCAAAAAGAAATACTGCTTTTGTGTTATCGGGATCCAGCGCATAGGCTTCCATGATCGCTTCTTTTACCTGTGGAGGTGTCCCGTGCCGTTTCGCATCTATTCTGTGGACTTGCCAGCCTTCGTTGAGAAGGTCGTCTTCAAGTCTCAGGAGTTCGGTAGCGAGATCGGTCGCGAACGTATCCTCGACAACGAGGATGATCGTGCCCTGCGCAACAGGATGCTCGATAGCATTGCCGCCGTAGATATATCCCCATGCAGGAATGCTACTGCCGACGGTAAGTGTCTTCTTGATCCGATACTCATACAATTTGCCTTTGATCATCGTAGTATCGGTGTATGACGACGCAGTCTTACCAAGAGTTTTTGTGAGCGTGTCCCACTTAACAATACCCGCAGCACGGCGATGGACGTGGTAGTTGGTTGCGCGAGCATCTTCCGGCCAGGTGATGACAAATTTGCTGCCGTCAACGGCTGCATTAAGTTCGACGGATAGATCGCGTGGCGTTTGTGCAAGCGTCAGAATGGGCAGTACAAGCAAAAAAGAAAGAAGTAACAACCGCTTCATAGGGATCGCAGATTTATGATATAACTCCAACAAATGCACTAGGAGCTTCGTTGCGATATACCCTTTTTTCGTTAGATGATTTTGGCTTCGCGGCAGGCGGAACAGTACCATACTTCTGCCTTACTCAGATTCTTATGCTCGTCGTCTTTGAACCACTGGAGGATATAGAAGGAATCATTGGAAAGGGGGAATGTCGCGCGAGCTTGTGCTGCAGTAAGAGAATCCGGCTCGTTGAGTTGCACGACGATCGGCACAGTATCAAGCCGCAGCCGTATGCCATGTACCGGGCACTCCCCGCCCTTAGAGCCGGTCACGAGCACTTCGGGCGTAGTGCGAAGCTGATTTTTGATCACGAAGAATGCAACGACGACGACAACGAGGATGAGAATATTTCTCGGTGTCAGAAACCGCTTCATTAGATGTGGATCGCTTCGCCCAGTGCCACTGACGATGCTTCGAGCACAGCTTCCGTCAGGGTCGGATGCGGGTGGATCGTCTTCAGAATACTTTCTGCGGTTGCGCCATGTGAGCGGGCAATGACTAGCTCTTCAAGCATTTCCGTCGCTTCCGAACCGATAATGTGCGCTCCGAGGAGTTCGCCATACTTCGCATCGAAAAGTAACTTCACAAAGCCATCGGTATGGCCGATCGCTCTGGCCTTTCCGAGCGCAGTGAACGGAAACTTACCGATCTTGTACTCGATGCCCTTCTCTTTGAGGGCACGCTCTGTCAGACCGACCGAGGCAACCTGCGGCTGGCAATACGTACAGCCGGGGATGTTGTCGTAGTCGACTGCATGCGCATGACCCTCGGCAATATGCTCGGCGGCGACAAGGCCTTCGGCAGTGGCAACGTGTGCAAGCCACGGCGGACCGGCGACATCGCCGACTGCATAAATGCCCGATACAGTTGACTGCATGTAGTCATCGACGTCGATGAAACCCTTCGTCATCCTGATACCAAGCTTCTCGATACCGATATTCTCTGTATTACCCACGACACCGATCGCAAGCAAGGTGCACTCGGCTTCAAGCTTTTCTTTCTTGCCGTCTCCGGTTTCGATCTCAACGACGGTACCATCCTTCCCTGCTGTGACGCTCGACACTTTCGTATTCGTGTAGATCGTCATGCCTTTCTTCTTGTAGATCTTCTCGAGTTCTACCGAGATCTCGGTGTCTTCGACCGGGACGATGTTTGGCATCATCTCAATGATCGTGATCTTTGTGCCAAAGGTGTGGTAGAAGTAGGCGAACTCAATACCAATTGCGCCGGAGCCGACGATCGTCATGGACTCCGGAATATGATCCATGATCATCGCTTCCGTCGCTGTGAGGATACGCTTGCCATCAGGCTTGACGTTCGGCAGGAGCCGGGCACGGGCACCCGTGGCGATGACGATACGTGCTGCTGTCACCGACTTCTTCGTACCATCGGCCGATGTAACTTCGATCGCATTTTTCGATGTCAGCACGCCGTTACCCGGAATAAGCTCAACCTTGTTCTTCTTCAGAAGATACTCAATGCCTTTGGCATTACGATCGCTGACGCCGCGCGAGCGTTTGATGACTGCGCCAAAATCCACCTTAAGGTTATCGTAGGTAATGCCCCACTCTTTAGGAGCTACCTTGAATGTTTCGAAGACCTCGGCATTGCGGAGGAGCGCCTTCGTGGGAATACATCCCCAATTCGTGCAAATACCACCGACGCGCTCACGTTCGATGACGGCAACTTTTAGTCCGAGCTGAGCGGAGCGGATCGCAGCAGGATACCCGCCGGGGCCGCCGCCGAGGACGACGACGTCGAAGTCGAAAGTATGGCTCTGGTTAAACTTGCCCGGCGATGCGTTGCCCGTCGTTGCGACCGGAGCATTTCCAGCTCCGGGAGATTTTGTGAGAAGGTTTGACATTACACTATCCTTAAAAGTCGGTCGCAAAAACACCGAATATCAAGGAAAAGTCCGCCGCTATTTATCTTTGGCTTCGAGTAGATCGGGTCATTGAATCAATGTTATCTATCTTCCCACAGAAGTTGGATCTCCGAAGCACTGAGTACTTTACTATAAATACGTATATCGTCCACGGCACCATTAAGGACACTCCTGATATCATCGGGCGTTCGCAGTATCTGTGCTACCAGGAATGGACATATCTGTGTCGGCACTCCCGGCGTTCCTGTCCACGAGCCGGTCTTTACGAGTGTACCGTCAACATAAAGTTTTGAACCTGATGCATCGACGGTAGCAGTGAGCAAATGCCACTGATCGTCAGTTATCTGCTGGCCGGTGATCAAACAGAACGTGTAATTTGTACCATCGCCATAAAACCATTCAAATCCGTCTTTATGGAAGTAGAGGGAGAATCCATTTGACGATTTGTTTATATAGTGAGATGCAACAGCCATTGATTCCTCAGTAAGCGGCGGAGCCTTGATCCAAACGCTTATACTCATAGCGGACATGTTAAATATATCCTGGTGAGGCACGCTACCTTTGGTAGACTCCCCATTTCCAAGCAACGCCGTAGCACTGATCCCAAATCGTGAAGTTGCAAAGGAGGCATTTTCAAGCGTCAGATCCAAATTATTTCCGCTAAGATCCTTCCCGTCACCATCAAGAGGATAGTGGGCGACGAGCGATTCAAACGAAAAGTCATCAGCCTCATTGAGCACGAATTCCAGGAATGTCGATCTGCCTGCGATAACCGTAGCGTTTTGTGTCGCATACCCGATCCCCTCCTTCTCCGCAATGATCTTATATTGCCCTGCCTCAATGTTCGGGAGATAAAACATACCGTCAGATCCGGTAACTGTGGTGTCTGTAGCAGGAATCGTTCTGATGGTAACATCAGGTTCGATAATTTTGTCGGTACTAAAAACAACACCTCTAATAAATCCTGTATTTATACCAAAGGGAGAAATGATAATGTCTGCAGAAGAAGTCTTTCCCGGGAGGACACGAACTGAGGCTGTTCCCGCTTCATCGCCCTTATCCGCAGTGATCAAATACACACCTGCCAAAACATTGTCGATCGAAAATCGCCCGGTGGCATCTGAAAAGATCTGGCTCGTCGGCGGGTCTGTTGTTATCTTTGCCGCAGACACGCGATTCATCGAAGTATCGAATACTGTACCCGTTATCGAACCGAGGGTGGCAGGCGTAGTAGTCGTTGCCGACTCACATGAAGCGAGGAAGAGAGCTACAAGACTGAGGAAGATATAGGGTAACTTCATCGTGAATCCAAGAACTCTCGGCACAGCCGAAAGTTACACGCCGTACTTCGTGCGCTTCGAGCACATGAGGCCGTAGGCGTCGATGCAGTGGGTGCAGGGGTCGGGAATGTCGCCGTGATTATGGCGATTGCGGAATTCCTTGACGACTGCCGAGCGGTAGATGTCGAGAATATCTTCTTCGAGGACGTTGCCGAACCGCAGCGGCGGACCCTGTTTGGATTCGCCGAACATTTCGAATGGCGTGCTTTCGCTGAGGAAATCACAGGGCGAGACGTTGCCATGACCGTCAATATAGACTGCTTCGACGACGCTGCAGCCCATCGGCGTAGGTGTCAGGCGAGGAATGTAGATCGTCATGTTGTTGCGCTCGACGCGCTCGATCGCCTCTTTGAAGATCTTCTCCGCTTCGGCATTGCCGGCCGGTGTGTAGAGATACTTATCGCGAAACTTGGGCGTGAAGGATAAAAGGTTGTTAACGTAGATCGTAGTGATCCCCATGTCGCGGACGAAGTCGACATAGTCGGGCAGTTCGGCAATATTATCGCGATGTGCAACAAAGACGACTCCGACGCGTGCCTTCCACGGTAATGCAGCTGCACGTTTGAGCGTGTCGACGATCACTTCGAAGGTTGCGCCGGTCTTGAAGCGCTCGACGGTATCCTTGTTCATGCCGTCAAGCGAGACGGTAAACTCAGAGATCGGATACGTTGCAAGCTTATTGAGCTTTGCATCGTCGACGAGCATTGTGTTGGAGTGGATCGGAAACTGGATCTTGGGATTGATGGCAAGTACTGCGTCCATCATCTCAAAGATCTTCTTATGCATCAGTTCTTCGAACGTAGAGAACTGGAAATACTCCGCATGTTTGATCGCCGGCGTGATGCGCTCGAGGATCTTGGTGAAGAGACTCCACTGCATGATGTTCGTCTTTGCATCGGGGATCTCGATACCGTAGTTCGTGATGAAGCAATGCTCGCAGGTCAGGTTGCAGGCAGTGACGGTATTGACGATAATGTGAACCGGATACTCGAACACCTTATGGCGAATGCCACGGGCAACGCGCTGCGGCAGCTCGCCGAGCGGTGTATGAACGATCTTATTGACGATGACAGGAAGGTTTAGGTCCACGTATCCACCAAACAAACACTTTAGAAAAAACAACCCCACCGGATCGGCAGGGTTGGTCAGAGTTGAGTAATTTTATATACTCTCGTCGAAATCGGTATCGCGGGAGAGGATTACTTCGAAAGCA
>JANWLI010000063.1 GCA_025450975.1 Candidatus Kapaibacterium sp.
GATTGAGCGACAGAAATTCTTTTACTTCATAGCTACCGGATGACCAGCGAGCGCCGACAACACGAATCCCTTCGTATGGAAGCTTCACGCGCGCAGACCATTCGGAGAGCAGATCGTCAAGCACGGGAAACAACTTAACTTCCGGCGGATCCCAGGGCTTGAGTAAATAATGGTCGAGGGCACTTTCGTTAATGCTGACGATGGCCGCTTCGGTCTCAGCATAGGCAGTGAGCAACACTTTCTTCGCATCGGGGAAGAGCTTGCGCATTTCTGTAAGCAGCTCGGTGCCCGTCGTCTCCGGCATACGCTGATCGACAAGGAACATCGCAACCGGCGTACCCCGCTGCTTCAGATGACGCGCTGCCTCGCTCGCGTCGCGAGCAGAACTTGCTTTCATAATGCGGTAGTCGCTGCGGTAGTGCGTGCGCAGATCGCGTTCGATCGCTCCGAGTACTTCGGGATCGTCATCAACCGTAAATATTACTGGTCGTGCCATGGCATATACAATAAAAATGCTTACTTGCCGTTCGTCGGATCGATGGGCAGACGGATAGTAAAACACGTCGATCCGGGCTGCGAGCGGACGCCGATCGTTCCTTTATGCTTTTCCGTAACGATGCCGTACGTCGTTGAGAGCCCGAGGCCTGTGCCCTTGCCGGGTTCTTTTGTGGTAAAGAACGGATCGAAAATTCGTGATTGCACGGCCTGCGGTATTCCCGGTCCGTTATCTTCTATCTCAACAATGACCCACTTACCATCTTTGCGCGTGCGGATCGCGATCTCGCCTTTTCCCTTCATTGCATCGGCGGCATTATCGAGGATATTCGTCCATACTTGATTGAGTTCGCTGCCGTACGCAACGATCGCCGGAAGGTCTGGACTATAGTCACGATGCACTGTGATACCCACCTTCATCTTATTACGCAGGATGACGAGCGTGTTGTCGATGCCCTCATGAATATTGACTTGCTGGATCGGCGCCTGGCCTAAGAATGAGTAATTCTTGAGCGCGACGACGATTTCGGAGATACGGCTCGAGCCTTCGCTGATCTCGTGCAGGAGTGCGTAGACGGGAAACATGGCAGCGACCCAGTTAATGATGGCGCGGAGAATGTCTTCGTCGAATTTTGTCGCCAGCTCATCGAGCTTTTTCGGATCAAAGCCGATGCGCACCACATACGGCGCGACATTCCACGGTTCGGCTACATCCTGATCGTCAAGCCACTCTTCGACCTCGGCTTCGAGATCGGATAATGTCAGCGGATCGAGATCGCTTTGGCGCGACGAAGCCTCCTGCGCCTGCTTGGTCAACGAAAGCATCAGATCGCGATGCTGCTTCGTCAGATCGAACGTGTTGAGCTCCGCATGTGCCTGCTCGAGCGTCGTAAAGATATCGCGAAGTTGCATTGCCGCTCTGCGCGTGGCGGCGGCTGGGTTGTTGAGTTCGTGGGCCACACCGGCTGCGAGCGTTCCAAGCGTTGCCATCTTTTCAGATTGATGCAGTGAGCGCTCAGCAGCTTTTTGCAAAGACACATCGGTACCGAAGACGAAGACGAGGTCGGTATGGAAGTCGCGGCGATGGTTGAAGACAAAGTCTTTGTCGCCTATACGCGCTTCGACCGGCACAACCGAGGATGAGACAAGGATATCCTTCCACAGCACCTCCGTCATCGATGGAAGTACGTCGGCCCAGCTACGGCCAAGCAGATCTTCGCCAAAGACATTCGTCGCTGCTGCATTGGAAAGCAGTATCTTACGATCGAGATCCATACGTCGCACCGGACCGGGATTCATATCGGGAAACCGGGCGATCTCGGCGACGACGGCGCGCTGCTCTTCAAGCTTCTTTTCAATCAGCTTGTTGGCCGTGATGTCTGTCCCATAGACAAAGATATTCTCGCGGTTGCCGGGACAGTTATGCTTGAAGACCATGTAGATGTCGCCGACTTCCGTCTCGAACGGAAATACGTCTTCGGAATCGAGGATGCGCTTCCAGATGGCGTCGGTCATTCCCGGGCAGAGGTCGATCCAGGACATGCCGGCAAGCTCCTTGTCGCCAAAGAGTTTTTTCGCAGCAGTGTTGGCAAGCAGGATGATGGCGCTCCGATCAAGCCTGCAGACCGGCCCCGGATTCATCTCCGGGAACAGCGCCATATCAGCAATAAGCTGACGTATCCGCTGATCTTCGGCCTCGTGCGCCGCAGTTAATTCATGTTCCGACATTCGCGAGGCGAATATAAAAGGATTTTGGAGAGGGTGCCTGGCTATGCTGCTTTCTTTCGAGGAGGTTCAGTCTGCTTAACAGCTTCCTGCCCTTCAAACTCCACACTGATCTTCAACTTCCCTCCCAAGCCTTGTTGAACGATCTTCGCAAGTGTCGAGAGCCGAATATCGCTTGCATCGTTCTCGATCCGGGAAATGTAAGATTTATTCGTATGCGCCTTTTTTGCAAGCTGGCTTTGTGAGAGCTTCATCTTCTGGCGCTCCTGCTTAATAAGTATTCCGAGCTTGAACGCTTCGAAGCCCTGTTCGTACGCTTCGCGCTTTTTTACTCCGCGCTTGCCGTACTGCTTTTCTAAATGTTCTTCGAATGTCGTCAGATTCTTATTTTTCGCTTTCATATTCTCTTTTTATCCTTTCCGCTCTTTCAATTTCTGCCTTTGGTGTCTTTTGGGATTTCTTCTGGAACCCATTAGCCAGGATCACCAAATTTCCCTTGTCAAAAAAGCAAAAATCTCTATAGATATTGCTGCCTACCTCGACTCTGATCTCAAATAGTCCATCTGCTCTCCCTCAACATGCTTTAAGAATTTCTCCGGCACCTGTTGAAGAGATCTGACGAGACCAATGACGTAGTCGATCTTTTTACGAACGGCACTTGACTGCTCCTCGTAAAAATCCAGAAAGTAGCTTTTATAAATTACGATCTGCCTCACTTATGGAGAATAAGTTGGTTGTCTAATTAGACAACCTTTGGAGATGAAGAGTTTCCCAAAAAGCTTCGTTCCCGTCGCGCATAGGGTAGAGAAATTGAGGCACCAGGCCGCAGTCCTTATTCCTTCGTGAACCTTCGTGCGCACTTTGTGTCCTTTGTGTTTAAATGCATTTTAAACACAAAGGGCACGAAGGAAACACGAAGGTTCACCAAGGGGTGTTCGCATTTTTAATTAAAAAAAATTGTTGGGATTGTACCAACCCCGGATTTTTTTAGTATATTCAATACTACTTTTATAGGCACCTATCAAAATTATGGACTTACAGGTACAGGAAGCTCGGAAAAAGGCGTTACAAGTCGCCCTCGACCAGATCGAAAAGGCACACGGCAAGGGTTCGGTTATGCGCTTAGGCGACCAGCCCCATGTGAAAATAGAGTCGATCCCGACCGGCTCATTATCGCTTGACGGAGCGATCGGCATTGGCGGCGTTCCGCGCGGACGTGTCGTCGAGATCTTCGGGCCGGAGTCGTCGGGTAAGACGACGGTCTGCCTCCACATTATCGCCGAGGCCCAGAAGGCCGGCGGCAATGCAGCCTTTATCGATGCCGAGCATGCGCTTGATGTGAAGTATGCCGAGCGCCTGGGTGTCAACCTCAACGAACTGATCCTTGCACAGCCGGAATACGGCGAGCAGGCCCTCGATATTCTCGAGCAGCTTGTGCGAAGTGCTGCGCTCGATGTGGTCGTCGTCGACTCTGTCGCAGCCCTAACGCCACGGGCCGAGATCGAAGGCGAGATGGGCGATGCGCAGATGGGCGCGCAGGCACGCCTGATGTCGCAGGCCATGCGTAAGACGACGGCTGCGATCGGCCGCTCACATACGACCGTTATTTTCACAAACCAGCTACGTTCGAAGATCGGTGTGCTCTACGGCAATCCGGAAACGACGACGGGTGGCAATGCGCTGAAGTTTTACTCGTCGCTGCGTTTGGATATCCGCCGCCGCGATGTGATCAAGGAAGGCACGGAGATCATCGGTAACCGAGTACGCGTCAAAGTTGTGAAGAACAAGATGGCGCCGCCATTCAAGGAGGTGGAATTCGACATCCTCTATAACGAGGGTATCTCGAAGATGGGCGACCTTATCGATGTTGCGATCGAGCATAACATCATCCAGAAATCCGGCTCGTGGTTCTCGTTCGGCACCGACAAGATCGGCCAGGGCCGTGAAGCTGTGAAGGCGTACCTCAAGGAGTATGGTGATTCGTACGAAAAGGTAGCAAGGGCCGTGAAGGAGAAGCTGGGAATACTCGCAGCCGATCCGGTACCAGGTGCAGGCCCGGGGACGAACGGGGTAGCCGCTACGAATGGGACTGCGGTGAACGGCAAAGCGAAGAAATAGGGGGGACGGGTGACGGGGTACGGGGTACGGGATGAATTCTTTTAAGACATATCGTGACCTCGACGTGTGGAACGTCGGTATGGAGGCTGTGGAGTCAATCTATAAAGCAACCTCTACGTTTCCCGATACGGAAAAATTCGGGATGACGAGCCAAATGCGAAGAGCGGTAATATCTATTCCAGCCAATATTGCTGAGGGATATGGGCGTTCTCACCGTAAGGAGTATATCCACCCCCGTACCCCGACCGATGGCGAGTAAGCACACACCTCCCACTCCACACTTCGGCGCGATCACGGCGATAAAGTATCAGCAAAAGGATCCACTTCGCGCCTCCATCTACATCGACGCCCGTTTTGCTTTTGGAGTTAATGTTGCGACGATCGAGCACTTTCGTCTTCGCAAAGGCGACGAGATTGATTCGATTTATTATGAAAAGCTCCAGGCATATGATCGAACGATCGCCGCACGGCGGATCGCACAGAGATTTCTCAATTCCCGGCGGCGGACGGAGCGCGATGTTCGTCGCAAGTTAAAAGAGAAGGATATTCCGGAAGATGTGATCAACGATACTGTCGAAGAATTGAAGACTGCAAAGCTCATCGACGACACTGCCTTTGCTCAGGCATTCATTCACGACAGGCTATTGACAAAGTCAATATCTCGCGGCAAACTAGCATTAGAACTTCAGGCGAAAGGCGTTAATCGGGATATAGCGAACGAAGTATTGCGCGAACTCACAACTGAGGGCGACGACTTCGA
>JANWLI010000064.1 GCA_025450975.1 Candidatus Kapaibacterium sp.
GGATCAATGAGCGGCCGATCATCCTGCCGTTCTCTAATCCAACATCGCACTCCGAATGCACAGCCGAAGAAGCATTCATGTTTACCGGCGGAAAAGCGATCTTCGCAAGTGGCAGTCCGTTCGGCCCGGTAACCGTTAACGATCGAACATTCATTCCGAGCCAGGGAAATAACGTGTATATCTTTCCTGCCATTGGCCTCGCAGTACTGGTAACGGAAGCTGTGCGCGTCACGGACGACATGTTCCTCTGTGCTGCGAAAGCACTTGCCGCTCAGGTGACGGAAGCGAATGCGGAGTCTGGACTCATCTATCCGCCGATCGACGATATCCGCCTGGTCTCGGCTCGAGTAGCTACTGCCGTTGCCAGATATATTTTTGACAACGGGTTGGCGCGGGTCCCGCGGCCCGATGATATTTCTGCCTACGTTAAGGAAAGAATGTATTTTCCGGAGTATGCATGAAAGCTTCTTTACTAAAACCGGTACGTAAGCCCCACTCCTAAAGGGATCGGATACACCTGAAGCTCAGACCTCTCCCAAACACCCTCGCGGGCCTTTTCAAGTCGCGTTACATAGAGTCCCGTTGCCGTGCCGATCACGCCGGCGACAAAAACGTCGCTGAGCCAGTGACGGTTATGATACATCCGCGAGATCGCCGTCGCTCCGGCAAGGCCATAAAGCGCGATCGACGCATAGATGTTGTCGATCCTCTCTGCAAGCACCGAACTCACAGCGAACGCTATGGTCGCATGACCCGAAGGCATGGAGAACATACTATCATGCGCTCCGCTGAAATCAACGGGCCTCGCAAACAGCGGATCGCCCGATACATCAGGCCGCGCACGCCCGACGATCCATTTCAGCGACTGTGTCACAATCCCTGAATACAGCAGCGCCTGAAAGATCTGCCGCCCGGTAACGCGAATGTCATCATAGCCTGCGAATAAGCCGCCGACATATAGCGCGGCCGGAAGGTACAGCGCATATTTGATCTCGCCATACCCACGCGCAAGATCCATGACGCCATTGAGCGTCTTCGTATGCGAAATACTCTGCATCGAAGTTGCCAGTTGCTTATCCAAGGTGATGGACGTCCCGGTAGCCACGCCAAAACGAAGGAGGTTTATCGCGTCGGTATTATCGATCCGGTACGGAGTAGTAAAATACATCATCGCGTCATCGGCTGAGACTACGATATCCCAGATGAACTTACCGCCGATGGATGCCGAGTCGTCCTTCGGCTGTGCATACGCAGAAGTTACACCAAGAACGAGCCAGAGAACAATCAGAGTACGAATGGCCATGCAGAAATTAGACGACGTCGACGTTAACCATCATGCCGTCATCTTCATGCTCGAGGTTGTGGCAGTGAAGCAGGTAGAGGCCTTTATACTTATTGAAGCGCACGAGGATCTTTACCGACTCGCTTGGCCACAGGATCACAGTATCTTTCCAACCTCTATCCGTTGGTGTTAGATTGGATACGTTGAAGTTTCGCTCGACGATCTGGAATTGCGTGCCATGCACATGCATATTATGGATCGAGTCGCCCTGATTCTCGAACTCCCAGACCTCCAACTCGCCAAGCTTGATCGTGAAGTCCTTGCGATGCATCTCAAAGGCGAGATTGTTGATCCGGTGCATACCGTAGGTTGCATCGTGATCCATCGTCAGCTGGAAATACTTTGTTCCCACAGCATTCGCAACATCGAGCCTTTCATACGGAAGCAGTGCTGCCGGAACAGTATACGTATTGGTTTTCGGCTTATCGACTGTAAACGTCATCAGATCATACTCGGCACCCTGCGGATAGTTATCATTCTGGTGGTCCGAGACAAACGGGAAGGGAAGGGTCTTCAGCACCGGACTTGCGCCGATCGCATCGCTTTCGAAGCTAACCAGAATATCCGCACGCTCGCCCGAAGAGAGGAAGACATGATCGACCTGCACCGGCACATCGAGCAGCCCGCCGTCATTGGCGATCAGGTGAAACATCCTGCCATCGGCAAAACCGACCTTGAACACGCGCGCATTCGAGCCGTTCAGCAGCCGCAGGCGGTAGAGCTCCTGTGCGACGCTTTGCGTCGCATTCTTCTTACCGTTAACGACCATGTCGTTGCCAAGCCAGCCGGTGATCTTATCGAATCGTGCAGGAGCATAGAGCATCTGCCCGCCGGCATCAAGGCGCTTATCCTGAAGGAGGAGCGGTACATCGTTAGGGCCTGTCGGCAAACCAAGTGCATCTTCTTCAGCCGACCCAATGAGGAAGAAACCGGCATGCCCCATATATGCCTGCTTGGCAGTAAGCATGTCAGGATGCGCATGGTACCAATACGTCCCCGGCCGATCGACGACATCGAAGCTGTAGGTAAACGACGCTCCGGCTGCGACCGCATCCATCGGATGTCCATCCATTCCCGCAGGTACGGTGAGGCCGTGCCAGTGAATGTTGGAGATCTCCGAGAGATCATTCTGAAATTTTATAGAAATATTCTCGCCCGAACGTGCACGGATCGTCGGCCCGAGGAATGCGCCGTTCGTCAGGATCGCCGTCGAACTCAGTCCTGCGCCGAGCGACATCGTCCCATTGCTTATTGTGATCGCCGGCGAATCCCCCGGAGCAATAACCGATGAATCGCACGAACTCAGGAGCGATGCCACCACTGGCGCTGCAATAGCACCGACACCGATGGTTTTCAGAAAGTCTCTTCGTTTCACGTTTGAATTAGCCGACTATTGCAAAACTAACGGCAAATGCCGTATTCTCGTTGCCCTCTGGCAGGTCAAAAAAAGTTATGCTCGAGCCGTACAAAGACGGAGTTCTGCTTTTTCATTGTGTAGCCCGAATAGAGCGTCAGTGCATAGGCCAGATCGATGCGGGTCAGCGAGTTCAGGATCACCTGCGGGCCGAAAGAGAGAAGTACTTCCGTGCCGCTTGTCGAGCTGATGAGGTCGTGATCGACTTCGTCGAACATCGACGTAAAGCCCAGCACTTCGGCGTAGATGTTCACATTCGGATCGGAATAACTTTCATACTCATTCGGATAGATGAGATATCCCATCGAAAGCGATCCGTTTGCACCGACAATATTCTTGTACGTCGGATGTCCGCCTTCAATATCTTTCGTTGCCTTCGCAACACCGAGCGTCGTCGACGCTGCGAAGCGTCCTTCGAGTAGCGTTGCGATCACGCCGCCTGCAAGCATTGGTCCGCTGCCTTTCGATGCGAATGACGGCGAGTGGCTATTCTGCTTACCAAAAAGCGCTTCGCCGAACACCGCTACGCGAAGATGATACTTGAAATCATCGTCAGTAAATAAACGGTACTTCGCGTAGAGCCCGTACGTCTCCAGCTCGAAGTTGTCGACCTGATTCGAGCCGAAGCCCTGTACGTGGATCATCAGGTCCTTCGTGATGCCATACATTGCTTCGATGCCCATGCGGGTAACGAACCGGTCGTTGGCATTCCACATGTCCGACGCCAGCCGCAATCCCCACGTACGTGCAGGCATGTTGCTTGCCGGTTCGGTCTGGATGAACAGCTCCTGCGCTTGCGCATTCAAGGTGAAAAGGATGAGCGCCGTCGCTAGAATGCGCATCATAGTGTGACGTGGTATAACACGCCGTGCGCAGCATGTTCGTCAACACAGCACGATGCCGCTTTGCCTTTTTTGTAGCATTCGAATGACGTCTTCTTTGCGAGACTTGCAAATTCCTTCTTCGATACGTATGGCTTGTCGATAAACCGCAACTGAACGGGACCACTCAGCTTTTGCGAGGTGATACCGACGAAATGGTACGTATCTCCGCCGTAGGGATAATGGAAGTCTTTGGCGACTGCGAGGTTTTCGAAGTCAAAGGTCGCATCGATCGAACGCACGGAGAACCCAGCATCGTCGATCATCGCAGCGATCTCTTCGATCGAGACCTTTGCATCCTTCTTGAACGTGATATGCGCGATCAGCTTGTTCAGGTCGATCGCGACACTGTCGATAAATGGCAGCTCCTTGAGCGACCCTTCGACGCCGCGCGCGCACATCGAGCAGTTCAGCCCGTTCACGCCGATATCGGCGGAGACGAACGAAGCCCGCGCCGCCGTGGCGGCAAGTACAATACTAAAAATGAATAGAGCGATTCTTCCCATACTAACTCCTTTGTCGAATGATGAAGTGTGGAGGCACGCTCTGGTGAGCGCGCCTCCGCCGCTTACGAGTTAATTAATGAGTTACTTGCATTCGCACGATGCGCCGCAGCAGTTCGCACAATCCGTGCATGAGCATGCTGAAGCAGCAGATGTATTGGTATCAGAACCCGTGGAAGCGAATACCGTTCCGAGAGCAAGGAGGCCGGCAAAAGCGGCTAATAAGATCTTCGTTTTCATATAAATTCTTTCAGTTAAAAAGTTATTAAATGCACAGCTTGAATAGTACAGCGCACACAAGACGTGCATGTACGCGGCTGCATGGCGTAAGAAGCCGTACGGTACTTACTGCCTGGAGATAACTGAAAGAGTTAGATGCGGAAGACGCTGTCCAATAGATAGATAGGCGGGCCGCTGTCGATGATCGTTGGCGCAGGCGCCGGGAGGACGTCTGCATAATTATGGGTGATAGTAACGAACGGAATCGTTACAAACTCGAGGTGTGCGTCGATCGATGTTGGTACTTCTGTCTTGGCTGGGGTAGGATCGGCGTCGCAAAGATCGTAGGAGCAGATCGGGCATTCGGCGTGGGAGTCGTCGCAGTGTTGCGTCTCCTCAGCTGGCTGCTCGCAGCAGGATACGGGCGCTTCCGTCTCCGCCACCATCTGGCAAAATGCCATCGGCGCGACGAAAAACGTGCTCGAAGCCAGGACGAGCAGGGCAATGATGCTATTTCCGATCTTGCGTATCACTGATTACTAATACAACAAACCGAGCCATTAGTTTCGTTTTGAGCGAATCTGGCTCAAAAAAGCTTAGTGTCGGCGATTTCGAAATAACCCGATAAAGGCAACCAACACCCAGGCACTCTCCAAAACAACAAACGGCATAAACCCGATCAGGATCGACGCATACCCGGCAAGCCCCGCGCCGAGGATGTTTAAGATGCCGTAGGTCTTACTCTCCTGATGGATGATCTTGAAGAGGCTTAAAAAATAACCAACGAGGAGGATCGTCACGCCCAGCGATGCAATAATATCGGATGTTGTCATACATATCCAACATCCGATATTATCCCATTAATCCGAGAAATCCCACAAATCCCAGTTCACCTACTTTACCAGCGAAATATCCCAGGTGATCGTATACTCAAATGGCATCGTGATTGTCTCGGTCCCGAAGGAGAACATAACGACATTGTCGACGCCGGCATACGAACCCTTCACTCTGTTCGGCTCTGCCGGATTGATCTTCCCGGTGATTGCTCCGGGTTTGCCGATGTAACTTACAAAATACGGTGCGAACGGAACAGGCACACGACCAGATAATGTATCGGGCTCCACCGGAAAGCAGGATCCGGTTGTCCATCGCGCGGTCGTCGACGCCCCAGCGGTCAAACTCGATGGCGGTCCGATGAGCAGTGTGTAATTACCGTCAGCCTCGATCATTAATCCAACACCTGTCTGCTGTAGCCCATCGGCTGAGCTCGAGTACGTTGATGTCGTTTTGCCATAATCGGTTTGTGTTTGGTCGACACCTCCGTTACAGATCACGGTATATGCCTGCGTCTCATCAGATACCTGCGTAGTCGATCCGCCAAAGGCAGCATTGTCCCAATTGACAGAGCGGCTTCCTCCGCCATCATCCATGATCTCGGCACTGCCCAGATCATAGACCAGCGTGCCGAATCCAAGCTCGGTCCGTGTCTTGACGAGTCCGCCGGTGGTGTGCGTGCGTGTACCATTCACGTTGATCGCCATCGATATTCTTCCCACTGCGCCGGCATCGAGCACCTTGATGTTGGAGATCAACTGCATCGTCACGCTTCCCGGTACAGTAACAGTCGCTGTAACTGCTGCCGGATTTGCCGTCATGCCGGAAGCTGCCGCCGGAGCAGTGTAGGTTGCACTGGAAACGCCCGGCGTCTGAGTTAGCGTGCCGTTCTGCGGCGAACCCATCGGCGTACCATTGACACTCCAGCCTACCTGTGATGGTACGGAGTAGATCACATACGGACTCAGCGGATACCCCGTCGCATCTGCTTCGCCTTCGACGACAAAAACGACGGCGACCAACACAGTCTTCTTCACAGCGACCTCGTCAAAGTACGGGATGAGTCGCAAACTGTGATACATATTATACGGGCTGAAGTGCGACGTCGTGATGCTCACCGTCTTTGCAACCGGATCATGCGTCTTGGATGTAAGCCGGTACCAGATCTTATCGTCTTTTTGGGTTGCGACTTCAAGCGCCGCAGGGTCCGAGCCGAGTAGATCGTCCGCTCCATAATGGAAGCGTACGGTGACCGGCGTGCTGAATGTTTGTCCGTGCGGCAAGAGCTCAAAGCCAAGCCCTGCACCCAGCGGCGTCTCGTTCGTCACCGGTTGAATTGAAATAGCGGTCGAGGTGCTGAGTGCACCTGCCGGAATGATAAGTTCAAGGCGGCCATCGGGCGACGTCACGGTGCCACCGGTCGCATCAATGGTAGCAGTCGAGGGACTCCCAACCGGCGTACCGACAGCCGTCGGCGTGCCCTTCGAAGTATCCGGGGGTGTTGTCGGCTCAGTAGAAGATTTGCAGGAAACAAAAAGGAGAGATGATAAAGCAAGGGCGAAGGCGAAGAATTGCTTCATAAATGAATGTGCATCCAGCGGATGCTCCTTAACCCAAGCGAACGAAATTGCCGGGAGAACAATCCCGACCACCAGACTCAAGATTCCAGCAGGTATTTCCGCACAAACCTGATCGCCAACGCGCCCTCGCCGACTGCGGCCGATATGCCTGTCAGGCATCCAAAACGCACATCACCGGCAGCAAAGATGCCGGGAATACTCGTCTCCGGAAGGTAGGGCTCGCGCTCCAATTTCCACGAAGCTTTGAAGTCCTTATCCTTAAGTAAGTCACTGCCCGTGATGATCAGCCCGTTGGCTTCTTTAATGATGATGTCCTGAAGCCACCCCGTCGATGGACGCTGACCGATATAGATAAAGAGCGCCTTCGTCGGCACCGTTACTTCTTCCTCGGTCTGGATATTCTTATACGTGATACTCTCTAACACTGTGCCACCCGTCGCTCCGGTAACAACCGTGTGCGGAAGCACGCGAATGTTCGGCGTGTTGGCAACATTCTCGATCAGGTAGTTCGCAGCCGTATCGCGAAGCGAATCGCGGCGAATGATCATCACTACTTCCTTCGCGAACTTCGATAGATACAGCGCAGCCTGACATGCAGAGTTGCCACCACCAACGAGGTAGATCGTCTCGTTACGGCAGGCATTGGCCTCGATCGATGCGGCGCCATAGTATACTCCTGCGCCCGTGAAATTCTCCAGCCCGGGAATATCAAGCTTCATATATGAAACGCCCGTTGCAATGACGATCGTCTTACTATGGATCAATGAGCCATCGACAAGCTCGATGATCTTATATCCGTCTTTGATCGTAATACTCTTTACTTCCTGCGGCGTCAGGATCTCCGTGCCGAAGCGCAGCGTCTGAGCGATCGCCCGCATACTCAGCTCCGCGCCCGAGAGGCCATGCGGAAAGCCGAGGTAGTTCTCGATACGCGCGCTACTCGATGCCTGCCCGCCCGGATTACTCCGCTCGATGAGCAGCGTCTTGTATCCCTCTCCTGAGCCATAGACGGATGCTGCAAGCCCTGCAGGACCTGCGCCAATAATGACGATATCATACATCGTCTGCGTAGCCTGCTGCCGCATTCCGACGCCGGCACCGAGCTCGCTCAATGTTGGATTCACGAGAAACGAACCGTCACGCAGTACGACAAGCGGAAGATCGGAACGCGTCACATTCGCACTCAAGAGATATTTCTCCGCATCTTCATGCGATTCCACATCCATCCATAAGTAGGGAATGAGGTTGCCCGAGAGAAATTCTTTTACCTTATGCGATTTCGGCGACCACTGGAAGCCCAGGATGCGAATGCCTTCGTGATCGGGTTTGAAGAATGCCTGCCACTCGTTGAGCAGATCGTCAAGCACAGGGTAGAGCTTCTCCTCCGGCGGATCCCACGGCTTCAGCAGATAGTAATCGAGCTTCACGGTATTGATCGCCCGGATCGCCGCTTCGATATCGGAGTACGCTGTCAGCAGCACTTCCTTCGCATCGGGGAAGAACGTGCGCGCCTGCTCGAGGAACACGATGCCTTCCATTTCCGGCATACGCTGATCCGAGAGGAAGAGCGCGACCGTTTCATTTTTAAGCTTCAGCTCTTTAACAAGCTCGAGCGCTTCGCGCGCAGACTCCGTGGCGAGTACCCGGTAATCCTCAC
>JANWLI010000065.1 GCA_025450975.1 Candidatus Kapaibacterium sp.
CCACGAACCGGATATATCACTGTCTACGTCGATCTTTGGGCAACCGATGGTGAGAGCGCATTCACGGCGACGTATGCGCGGGCAGTCTCTCAAGCATTGGAGTCAAAAGCCTCAAAGATGCTCGAAGCAGCGAAGAACTTCTTCAGCAGCCTGCAGCCGATCCTGACGCTCAATAGTCAGGGAAAGCCGGAAGTGACATTTCGCATGCATGCGGCTGACGACGATCATGACCTTATCGAAGTCCTGCAGGCGCCGCAGGAGATCGCCCGTAAGCGGAAGAAACATGTTGTGATCATCTTCGACGAGTTTCAGCGGATCGCCGATTACACGACTGACAAAGTTGAGCGACATTTGCGGAGTATCATCCAGCATCATAAGAATGTCTCCTACATTTTCCTTGGCAGCAGGCGGAGCCTTATTCGCAAGCTATTCCTGACGAAGGAGCGGCCGCTCTATCGGTCGGCAGGGCATTATCCGCTGGAGATGATCGCGGTGAAGCACTGGATACCGTTCATCGACAAGAAATTTCGCGCAACGGAGAAACGCATTACTCCTGAAGTTGCAGCAGAACTTGTGCGCCTGACCGAAGGCCATCCATTCTACACACAGCATCTTGCGCATACGTTGTGGGATACCACAGAACATAAACGCGAGGCTACGCTGGAGTTATTGCAGAAAGCACTCGATACGGTCTTATCGCGCGAGCATTACGGATACTCGAATATGTGGGAGCTGCTGACGCTTGCGCAGCGGCGGCTGCTGGCGGCGCTTGCGTTGCCAGAGTATCCGAATATTTCTGTCTTCTCGTCGGAGTTTGTCCAGAAGTCAGGCATGAAGAGCGCCTCAACTATCCAGCGCGCACTGAGTGCGCTCGTCGATAAAGATATCATCGATCAGGAAGGCGATCGCTACATCATCCTCGACCGATTCCTGCGCCTGTGGCTGCAGCGGATGGTGAAGTAGTTAGGGATATATTCCCCGGATTTTTCCAAATGCCATAAAAATGTCTTATATTTACACTAGGTCAATTGAGGGTCGGGGAAAGACAACCTTGTGAAAGGTCGCCACACTGATTCAGTTTAGAAAGGATAGGGTCGTTGATGAATCGATACTCGAGACTGTTTGCAGCAATTGCGGTACTATTTGTTCATCTTTCTATCCTAAGTCTGCATGCTTGCGTTCAAGCTCAAACAGGTTCCAGATTTTTATTTGTGCTCGATACTTCACCGATTAGCCATCAGTTGGGGCAGCCGATACGATGGGATACTGCATATGGCTCCATTCAAAATCTTACGGAGGACTCGCTGTTTCTGGGCGCTAGTCAATCATACTCGCCACAATGGACTGTCAGAGGAATAATTTCCGGCAGATCTATCATGCCTGGCCCCCCTACTAAAAATGTAATCGTGCTTGCTCCATATGAGACGCTTCCCATGATGATTTTACTCCTTCCATTTCCGGATTATAAAGATACGATAAGTATATGCTATAGCATTCTATCGCTTGATGATACTAGCGACAAACAACAGCAATGCATACCGCTCTATATTTGGCGATCGACTGGCAGCGTTGCACAGAAAGAGTTGTTGTCGAATTCATCGAGAGTTTATCCAAATCCCTTCTCGTTATCTGCAACTATTTCGCTCACGCAGGAGCAATTTGCTTGGCAATTCGAGGTGATAATCTACGACGCAACAGGACATGAAGTAACCGACCGGTTCACTATCTCATTGACAAGCGGCGGTATTCGAATCGAGCGTCAGGATATAGCAATCGGCACATATTATTACAGACTTCGCAGTAAAGCTTCCCCCCAGTCTTCTTCGATTATCGGAGCGGGGAAGTTCGTCCTACGATGATCGACTTCACTCTTTATCCTCTTCATATGAAAAATACCTCCTTTTATCAGCAACTGTCACGAAGTACACTACTGCTTCGTATGGCGTGGCGATCGAATCTTCGTTCTACCGCAGCTGTGATTCTTCTTTTAACACTTTCATGCGGTCTTTATTTATCTGCTGCTTCGGCGCAAGTGCAAGCCGAACTTTGGATCAAAGACGATCCCAGCGACGATGGTAGTGAACCAAGTGCAACTCAAACACCTTTTGAAAGTCCGGACATCTGGATTCAGAAATGGGAGTTTGATGAAGGAGTAATTACTTCTCCAGGAATGCCCGGATATGATCCACGTCCATATTATAACCCCGATCCCACCGACGATGCCGGGTATGATCCTCAGTGGGTCAAGGATCGTCAGGATCAACACCCACAACACATCCCGACCGGGTATAGCATGCCGGTATGGGTCTATGTTAAGGTACGCAATAGGGGTAATGCCCCTTCCGACGGGACAGAGGTGTTGAGAGTTTATTGGGCGAAAGCATCGACTGGCTTGAATTGGCCAACTTCATGGACGGGGCAAGCGGGGCACGGAAATCTCGTCACCCCAGGTGGGGATTGCGGCACTGACGAACTCTATCTCGGCGATGAAATTACCAAACCGCGCAAGAATGCTTCGACGCTGTCTGCTTTTGAAATTCAACGATTACAAGAAGCTTACAGGGATATCAACGAAATAAAAGCATACAGCGATGGCGTATCATTATGGCACAAACAAGACGAGATCCATCAGGCTACCCACGTTCACTCCTCACCGTCATTTTTGCCATGGCATCGCGAAATCGTCAACAGATTCGAGAATATTCTGAGGGAAGTTCATCCCGAGGTAAAATTACCTTATTGGGATTGGGTTACCGATCCGACACAAGCAAACGGGGGCACGCCGTTGCTTGGGACAGATCCGGAAGGTGACGATGTCGATGATTTTATGGGCATGGCTTTGGATCGTGTGGCGGCAACAGGGTATGGAAGTAGCGACTTTTGGAAATCGTTTGACCTCAATTATTACTGTTCTGACGGGCCTAATGATAAGGCGGACTGGTTTGAGGGACTGAGAGCTTCCAGAGGCGATGCTGGATGTACCGATGACAGGCCACCTCCATGCGATGGATCAGCTGCTTTTGCGGACCCCGTTCACCTGCTATCGCGTGATTGTGTGGGCGGAGATCCAACAGAACTTCCCTGGGAAATGGAACAAGATATTGATGTCATAACAAATAGCCTTTCAACAGAAGAGCCAGACGAATTCCAGGCCGAATACCTTGGCTTTTGGCAAAATCTAAGTGGATGGAATCACCTTAATGGACATCAATATGTGGGTATGGGTAGTGGAGTGTTTGAAGAACAGGGAAACATCCTCGACCCACATACTTCCTTTCAGGACCCCTTTGTATTTATCATACATTCCGAAGTTGATCGCTTATTTGCAAAATGGCAGAGATATTATGCAGCGGATGCAAATCATACAGCAAATAATCAATTCCTGCGCAGACTTATCCCCTTTGATCCAATAACCCTTTTCGACGTTTACGGTGATGAGCGAAATACGGGAATTGAAGAAATAGAAGAATGCGATGATGGTGGAGATTGGGGTATCCAAAACACTCTGGAGCCTTGGGCAGGAGCATCAATGGAGAACACGATCCCGGTATTCCCCTGGACTGCACTCCCGCCAGAGGGTAGGATCGTTGCAAAAACTTCTATCGATCCTACAGTTGTCACTCCGCCGATTTATGACGATGCTCCATTGACTATTCCTGTCCTTGCGCCGGGTGAATCGGTCATCATGCAAGTGCCGTGGTTCCCACCCGACCCGAAAGTTGCTTCGTGCACCGGCAATGAAGGTCATTATTGCTTGCTTGCTCGGATCGAGCGAGTTCCAACTTACCCGTTCGGAATGCACTCTGCTGAGGCCACTAATTTACCAAGGAACGTCAGAAATAATAATAACATCGCATGGAAGAACATACAAATCATGCCGGGAGACCCGGGTGAAACACCCAATGTACCGCCGCCACCGCCGCCGCCATGCGCAGACGACCCGTGTATGGGAATTGGCGAAGTTATCGTTCATAATGTAGATCCTATGCAAACGGTAAATACAAAACTAGTTTTCACAGGTGTGACAGATATGGAACTCGATTCTGTAGGCATCATTGATTCGATTATTGTCGACCTTGGAACGGATCTATTCGACCTCTGGGCCGCTGGTGGATATCAAGGTGATGGCGTAAGCGAGTCACCCTGCGATTCAAATACGATTGTCGTTGAGCCTACCGGCGGATGGATCGGCAATATCCTTCTATCGGGTGATCAAATGGAAACTATCAACCTTGCAGCTATTCCATCGTCGACAGATTCGCTCCTTCCATACCAATTCCATCTTTTGCAGTATAAAGCGGCGACTCTAGTTGAGGAGGTGGACACGCTCATTGGTGGAGAAACATTCAGAGGGGATTGTTACGAGGCATGGGAGGCAGCTCCTCCTCCAGGTGATACTGGTATTGGCGGACCGGCAGAAAAGAGAGCCGCTCCGAATGTTGTGTCATTGAGCCGCCTTCAACCACATTTCGTGATGACGGTAAATCCTAACCCCTTTACGAACGAAATTTCTCTGAAAGTCAACCTTGATGCCGAGGCATTACTGCGTGTTGACGTCTATGATGTGTTAGGAAATTCAATATACGGAAAAGGTCATAGACTCGAGCGTTCTGGCGAGCATCATGTTATGCTTGGGGCGAGTAACTGGCCCTCCGGCACCTACTATGTTCGTGTCTCGGCTCCTTGGGGTGAAGTTCAAACGCTAAAGCTAATGAAGGAGTGATCCGATAGTATGATAAAAACAGCCGCGAAACGCGGCTGTTTTGTTTTACTGAACCTGCCACAACTTACGAATACTTCACCCACTTGAATGCTTCCTTGAAGCTGAATTTCTTGCCGTACATGAGAATGCCGGTACGGTAGATCTTCGATGCAACGCTGGAGATGAAAAAGAACGTCAATCCCATGAGTACGAACGACAGGGCGATCTGCCAGAACGGTGGCGTCTCGCTGTAGATGCGTCCCATCATCAGGATCGGCGAGAAGAAGGGGACGAGCGAGAGGATCACGCTTGCCGTTGTCGAGGGATTCTGGATGACGCTCGTCATACAGAGAATGGCGATCACGACGATGAAGGTGATCGGCATCGCAAGGCTCTGCGCATCGCTGGCCTGTTCGACCATGGCGCCGACCGTTGCATACAGCGTCGCATAGATCAGGAAGCCGCCGACGAAGTAGAGCACAAAGTAGACGAGCGACTCGATCGTGATAATGGCAGCAAGTGACGGTCCGGCCACAGCCATTGCAGGCAGAGCAAAGAAGCTTAGCATGCCGAACATGACGGCCCAGACGGCGATTTGCAGCATGCCGGCCATGCAGACGCCGAAGATCTTCCCGAGCATCAGATCGCGGGGCCGGACGCTTGAGATGATAAGCTCGATGACGCGTGTGCTCTTCTCCTCGATCACGCTCTGCATCATGAGCGATCCGTGGATGAGTAGGGAGATGTAAAGGATGAATCCGGTGATGTAACCGGCTGCAAAGCCAATGCCTGAATCCTCTGTCTCCTCATGGCTGGTGATCTTCAGGACTTCGATAGAGTTTTCCGGACTGAGCGAATCTATCAGCGACGATGATATGCCGTGCGTTGCAAGTCGCTCGTTAAGTACGACACCTTCGAGTTTGTTGCCGATCTCGCGGCGTGTATCAAAATCACTCGTGTTGCGCAAGCTGATGACGATCTTTGCGTCGTTGGCACTGATAGCATTTGCAGGAATACGAATGTATCCGTCAAGTTTCTTCTCTTCGACAAGCGACTTCAGCGAGTCGATCGCCGTAGCAGAGATCGGCGTGGCGACAAATTCGTATGTCGTCTTCTCTTCGCCTTTGACAAGATGACTCGCGAATGAACCGGTCTCGTCGATGACGGCGATCCGGGAAGTCTCGGACATGTTGAGCGACGTGATGAGCACCGGCAGCAAGCCGACCACTGCCATCAGGAGCGGGGCAATAAGCGTCATAATGATGTAGCCCTTCGAACGGACTTGTCGTAGAAATTCATGACGCATGACTATATACATCTTGCTTTTCATGCGATGACTCCTTTCTGTATCGGCTTGGAGACGGCCTCAAGGAATATTTCTTTCAGCGGTGGCTCGACGATCTCCCACTTGATGATCTCGGTGACATTCGTCAGATGGCGCAGGATGGGTTGCGATTCGGTATTATGCAAAAGCTCGATGAGAAGTTCGTTGGTGTGATGTTCGGCGATGCGAATGTCGAATGCCGAAAGCATCGGACGCAGATCGCCGGAGCCGTGATGGACAATGCGCACCATCCGTTTGCCGGAGGCCTGCTTTACATCGCGTAGCGTTCCGGCGAGGACGATCTTGCCCTGATTGACCAAGGCGATCTCGTCGCAGAGCTGTTCGACCTGCTCCATGCGGTGCGTTGAAAGGAGAATGCTCTTTCCATTAGCTCGCTGTTCGAGGATGATCTCGTTGATGAGTTCGGCGTTAATCGGGTCGAGACCGGAGACGGGCTCGTCGAGGATCAGTAATTCGGGATCGTGGAGCAGGGTAGTGATAAACTGCAGCTTCTGCTGCATGCCCTTGGAAAGCTCGTTCGTTTTTTTCTTTGACCAGGAGCCGATCTCGAAGCGCTCGAGCCAGTAGTCGATCGAGCGTTTGAGCGAGGCAGTATCCATGCCGCGCAAGGAGCCGAGGTATTCGAGTTGCTTGCGAACTTCGAGTTTTCTGTACAGGCCACGCTCTTCGGGCATGTAGCCGACCTTATTCTGATGCTCGGGGCGCTGCGGCTCGCCGAAGAGCTCGATGGTGCCGCTATCGGGGAGGGTAATGCCCGTGATCATGCGGATCGTCGATGTCTTGCCGGCGCCATTGGGGCCGAGCAGGCCGAAGATGATGCCGCGGTTAACCGAGAGCGAGACGTCGTCGACCGCTTTCTGTTGTGCGTAGCTTTTCGTTACGTTCTGTAGGTGGAGTATATTCACGTTGCAGAGTTATAGTGAGCAGTTGCTAACCTTAGGGACAGTGGCAACAGTGCCCTAAATCCATAAATACCGTAAAACCCGTGAAAACTCACAAAACCCACAAAAAAGCCAGATTTCGGGAGTTCCTTTGCCTTGGGGCGTGTTTACTGTCGCTCGTCTGAAACCAGTCTGAATTTTAGGACATCGTGAAGAAAAACCGTACTTTAATCGTCATTATTTTGCTCTGTATCGTCGGCTCGCTTTGGGCTCTCTACCCGACGTATCAGTCAGCACAGTTAAAAGATGAACTTGCATCCATTCCGCTGACGGATTCGGCAGGCCGCGCTAAGTGGCTCGCTGAAAACGACGAAGCGCTCAAGGACGCCAATGCGAAAGCTATTAAGCTTGGCCTTGACCTTCGCGGCGGCATCTATGTCACTATGGAAGTGGATGTCCTGAAATTCATCGAAGATCAGGCCAACGGTAAAGACGATGCCTTCAACAAGGTGGTCGCAGCAACGAAAGCTGAAGAGCTGACGTCTGATGAGCCGGTTGTCGACATCTTCGCCCGCAAATTCCGCGAGATCGCCACCCCGCAGGGAAGGACTCTCCTGAACTACTTCATTTTTACCGAAACCGATATCATCGATGATAACGGAGTGCTCGCCAAGCTTCAGGCAGGCACAGACGAAGCGGTCGATCGCGCGATCGAGATCATCCGTAATCGTATCGATCAGTTCGGCCTGACCGAGCCGACGATCCAGAAGTTCGGTACGCGCCGAATCATCATCGAAGTCCCGGGTGCTGCCGATCCGTCACAGGTTCGCCAGCTGCTCGAAGGAACGGCACAACTCGAGTTTCGTCTCTATAAGGACGGCAAGATCGTCCAGCGTATCCTCGATCGTATCGACAAGCACCTTGCAGGTATTGCACCGACTCCCGTCGATACAGCGAAAACGGTAACCGACACTGCTACTGCAGTGGCAGCTGCGCCGACAGCAGCAGTAACCGACTCGACTGCAAAAGTTAACGATTCAACGATCGCAGCAGCGCTCACACCTGAAGATTCGACTCGTATTGCTGACAGCCTTTCGTATGTCGGTCTCAGTGACGAGCAAAAGCGCGTTAAGTACGAGAAGGAGCATCCATTCTCGGCGATCCTCTTCCGCGGCGCTACGCAGGACGGCAGGATCTACGCGATCAACAAGGACCGCCTTACATTGATGGAGATCATGAATCGTCCGGATGTGAAGCCGTTCTACGATGGGGAAATGAGCATCTCCTTCAGCCGTCCGATCAAGAACACGGAAGGCGATGATTTTTATGAGGTATTCTTCCTCAATGCACAGCCCGAGCTTACCGGTAAGTACATCACCGATGCCGGTAGCGACACCCGCGACGGTCAGGTAAAAGTGTTAATGCAGATGGACGACGAAGGCGCACGCATCTGGAGTCGTGTGACCGGCGCAAATATCGGCAAGCCGATCGCTATCGTCCTTGATAACGTCGTCTACTCAGCACCGAATGTACAGAATAAGATCGACGGCGGTAACTCGGAGATCAGCGGCTCGAAAGATATGCAGGAAGCAAATCTCCTTGCTATCGTCCTCAAGGCCGGTGCACTTCCTGCTCCGGTGAAGATCATTCAGGAGCAGATCGTCGGACCGTCGCTCGGTGAAGATTCGATCAACGCCGGTATGCAGTCGATCATCTTCGGCTTCCTTGCCGTCATGATCTTCATGGCTATGTACTACGTTACCGGTGGTATTGCAGCTGATTTTGCCGTCGTCATCAACTTGTTCTTTACGCTTGCAATCCTGGCGACGTTCGGTGCGACTCTGACCTTGCCCGGTATGGCAGGTCTTGTGCTTGCTGTCGGTATGGCAGTCGATGCGAACGTACTTATCTACGAGCGTATCCGAGAGGAGCTTGCCAATGGCAAGTCGCTCAAGCTCGCGCTTGACGACGGCTATAAACGAGCGTTTGCGCCGATCTTTGACGGCCACTTATCAGGATTCTTCTCCGGATTGATCCTCTATTCGTTCGGTACCGGTACGGTGCAGGGCTTTGCAGTCACGCTGATGATCGGTATTGCTGCGTCGCTCTTTACGGCGATCGTTATCACGCGCGTGATCTTCGACATTATGCTCGAGCGTGCTCCCAAAGCGATCAAATTCGGCTAATACAACCAACTCTATAAATTTTCGCTATGCATTTTTTTCGTAAGACAAACATTGATTTTATCGGCAAGCGCCGGATGTGGTACGTCGTCTCGATCGTCATTACGGTCGCCGGCCTCGTATTCGCCTTTGCGCGCGGCGTAGAGTTTGGTATTGACTTCGCCGGCGGTACGGAAGTACAGCTGAAATTCGAGAAGGAAGTCGCCATTGAGGATGTTCGCGGAGCACTCGAAAAAGGTGGATTCCGTGGAGCCGAAGTAAAGTTTTATGGTGCTGACTATTCGGGCGTTCTCATTCGTGTTAAAGAGGAAGTCAAAGAGTCTACTGCGGCAGGTGGCGGACTGAGCACGGTGGAGACGATCCAGCAGACACTGGCAGCCAATATTCCGAGCAATAAGGCAGAGCTTCGTCAGGAACAGCATATCGGCCCGAAGATCGGCGCCGAGCTTCAGCAGAAGGGTATTCTTGCAGTTCTCTTTACCTGTATCGCGATCCTGATCTACATTGCATTCCGCTTCCGTTTTATCTACGGCGTTGGCGCCGTGATAGCAACGGTTCATGACGTTCTGGTTGCATTCGCATTTGCCGTGATCTTCAACGGCATTGTGCCGTCGCTCAATCTCGAGATGAATTCGACGCTGCTTGCTGCCTTCCTGACCATTATCGGTTTCTCGGTCAACGATACGGTCGTTATCCTCGATCGTATCCGTGAAGACTCGAAGAAGTACAAAGGCCAGGACCTGAAGACGATCATGAATCGGGCAGTGAACGAGACCTTGCCGAGAACGATTATTACATCCGGAACGGTATTCTTAACGCTTGTTGTGTTGTTCATCTGGGGTGGCGAAGTCCTTCGCGGATTTGCGTTCACGATGCTTGTTGGCGTGATCACCGGTTCGTACTCCTCGATCTTCATCTCTTCGGGTATCTCCTACGATATCATCGAGAGCCGTAAGAAGAAAGGCAAAGCGATCCCGGTCGAAACCAGTGCAGCACGCCCGATGAAAAAGGTAGCAGCAACAGTAGAACCATGAACTCGACCATAACGCAGGACGGTGGAACATTGCTCGTACGCCTTGAGGGAGACCTCACGGGTGGTGCAGAGGCAATGGCATTTGCAAAGCATCTCAAACAGGAGATCGGCGCTGCAACGGCTATTAATTCCGTCGTGCTCGATATGAAGGAAGTCGGCTTTGTCGACAGTTCGGGTCTGGGCATGTTGCTTGGTGCGCGTGAAGCTTCACTTGAAAAGGGAGCGACACTTCGTCTCGACAATCCCAACAAGCAGTTTCGTCATCTGCTCGAGATTACCAGACTTGCCGAGATCCTCGGCGTGCATTCTTAATTTTTGTGCTTTAACCGTGCATTCCTTATTCTGCAGGTATGCCTGTAACAATCGTGCTTGGCTCCCAGTGGGGCGATGAAGGAAAAGGCAAGGTCGTTGACGCCCTTGCCGAAGGTGCTGATTATGTTGTTCGCTATCAGGGCGGAGCGAACGCCGGACACACCATACGACTTCCCGACGAACGCCAATACGTCCTCCACCTCATCCCCAGCGGCATCTTCCACTCGAACTGTATCTGTGTGATCGGTAACGGCGTCGTTATCGACCCGGTCGCGTTGCGCACGGAAATTCAGATGGTCGAGGAAGCAGGGTTTACCGTAAAAGGCAGACTCTTCATCTCACATAATGCCCATTTGATCATGCCGTATCACCGCCAGCTCGATAAGGCGAGTGAGGCGCGGTTAGCGTCCGGTACGAACGGACAGTCGGTAGGCACGACGGGCAGAGGCATCGGTCCTGCTTACGAAGATAAGTTTTCCCGTAAAGGTATCCGCATCGTCGATCTTCTTGATCGCGCATCGTTACGCGAGAAATTGCGTCATAACGTCGCGGAGAAGAACGAGTTGCTGAAGAAGTTTTATGCCTCGGATGAGCTCTGCGATGTCGATCAGATCATTCGCGACTACGAAGTTTTCGACGAGGAGATGGATCCGTATATCACCGATACGGCACTCATGCTCTGCAAAGCTGTAGGGGAAGGGAAGAACATCCTTCTGGAGGGCGCACAGGCAGCATTGCTTGATATTGATTTTGGTACGTATCCGTTCGTCACGTCGAGCAATCCGACAGCCGGGGGTGCCTGCACAGGCTCTGGCATTCCGCCGACCGCGATCACCGATGTAGTTGCAGTTGTGAAGGCTTATGCTACGCGTGTCGGCAACGGCCCATTCCCGACAGAGTTGCTCGATGAAACAGGCGAGCGACTTCGTGCACGAGGCCGTGAGTACGGCGCAACAACAGGCAGACCACGTCGCTGTGGCTGGCTCGATGCTGTTGCCGTGCGCTACACGTCAATGATCAACGGCGTTCGTTCGATCGCCCTAACCAAACTCGATGTGCTTTCCGGTGAGTCGGAGATCAAGCTGTGTACAAAGTACGAGCGTACTTCCGACGGTAAGATCCTGGATCATTTTACGACAGATCTTCGCGCGCTCGCAGGTATTCGGCCGATCTACGAATCGTACGAAGGCTGGTCAGCAGATGCCCTCGATGGCATCTCACGTCGTGCCGATCTGCCGCCGGTAGTCGAACGCTACCTCTCGGCGATCGAAAAAGAAGTTGGTGCGCCGCTCGGCCTCATCTCGCTCGGTGCGGGTCGCAACGAAAGCATCGTCGAAGAAGATTTTCTCGCAGCCCGGAGCCTCGCGTAGTGATCGTTCTGACTGGTGGTGCTGGGTTTATCGGCAGCGTTCTCCTGAAGCGCCTTAACGACGCCGGTCATCGTGATATTCTCGTTGTCGATTCCCTTAAAACGTCAGATAAATGGCGTAACCTTGTCGGCAAGGTTTTTTCCGATTACTCCGATAAAGAAACATTTCCCGCAGTACTTGCAGAGCTAGCGCCGGAAGAGGTCGATGCGATCATCCATCTCGGCGCCTGCACGTCGACGACGGAGCGCGACGCAGATTACCTGATGCGTAATAACTACCAGTACTCGAAAGCGCTTGCCGTCTGGTGCTTCGAGAATGACAAGCAGTTTATCTATGCGTCGAGCGCAGCTACGTATGGCGACGGAGCGCTGGGGTTTTCGGACGATCACGAAAAGATGTTCGCGCTGCGTCCGATGAATATGTACGGCTACTCGAAGCATCTCTTCGATCTGTGGTTGCTCGAGAATGGGTTTGACCGTCTGTGCACGGGATTCAAGTTCTTCAATGTCTTCGGGCCGAACGAGTACCACAAGGGACCAATGGCGAGCCTGGTGTACAAGGCATTCCATCAGATCCGGGACACGGGCAAGATGAAGCTGTTTAAGTCTTATCATCCGTCGTATAAAGACGGAGCGTCTGTACGCGATTTTCTCTATGTCAAAGACTGCGTCGATGTGCTCATGTGGTCGATCGAGCATCGTGAAGCAAACGGCATTTACAATCTAGGTTCAGGAAAAGCCCGCTCCTGGAATGACCTTGCAAAGTCGCTCTTCGCTGCGATGGGCCGCGAGGCGAATATCGAGTACATTGAGATGCCGGAGGAGATCCGTCCGGCGTATCAGTACTTTACCGAGGCCGATATGTCGAAGCTGCGTGGCGAAGGCTATACGAAGGAATTCGACGTACTTGAAGACAGCGTTGCAGACTATGTAAATTCGTATCTCTCCAAAGAGAACAACTACCAGTAATATCTGGAACGTACCTACCCCATTTCGGATTTTTCTCTTAACATTCATTCGCTTTTACCAATACCATGGACCGCTACTTAGTCATTTCCCCTCATTCGATCGAAGAATGCCAGCATGTCGTTGAGCAGGTTGAGGCTGCAGGATATCTTACTCACATGGACTGGGGATGTGAAGATAACGACCATACTGCCTATGCTGAGATCGAAGCGGAGTCGCATGAGCAGGCGCTGATGCTTGTACCTGCCCTTATCCGCCGGAAGGCCAGGGCGATACGGGTCGTCAAGTTTGACCCCAAAAATCCGATCGACGGACCCGCGCCGTCAGAGAAGCAAAGCTAAGAAAACCAACAGCCTAGAGCGGCTCAGACCGCATTTTCTTGCTAAATTTGGAAAAGGGCCCCATTTATTCGTAGTTTTGTTGGGTATTAG
>JANWLI010000066.1 GCA_025450975.1 Candidatus Kapaibacterium sp.
AGAATCTTCCTAATATCGGACTTCGCATACACGCGTAACTCCGGCGTTAAGCAGATGATACTATCGCCATACAACTGCAGACTCCTCACCGAAACACCAATGCCATCTTTCGGAAAGACAAGTGCATAGCCACGATCAAAGTTGATCGTCTGCGCCGGGCAGGTGATCGCCGTAAGAACTAACGTAGCCGTTAAAAGGAGAGACCTCATACGCAAATTAATGGATACGAAATGTAGCAAGGAATATGGCAAAGAGGACCAGTAGCACAACGCCGGCACCGGCAAGCACTGCAAGACCGGTACCTGCACCGTCGGTTTCGCGCGATTCGCAGTTGATCTCCAGGATATTCTCGAGCGGCGTGCTCGTCGGCTTATTTTCGATGCTGAAGCCGATCACTTTCCGCTCCATCGTCGTATCCTTGACATCGACAACGTAACGGGCCCCGGCAATATCGTAGTAGATGACATCGCCCTTTTTCGTGACGATCGACGTGATCTTCTTATCGCGGAAATCGAGGGTTTCACTAACGAGGTAGTTGAACTCGCGGGTCGACTGGCATCCGACGATCCAGCCACTAAGAAGCAGGAGGAAAGCGAACCGGGCTCTGTGCCACATATGTGCTATGGGGTTGGCGAATGATACTTCTTTGAGACGTAAGCTATGACAATTTGTTGCAGCGGGCCGTTCCGTCTCTGAAACCCGTATTTTTGCATATTAATGTAGTTAAGAATTCTGTGGACATATTTCAGAAAGCAGTAGAGTTTACCAGGGCCGATGACGTCAAAAAAGCGGGATACTACCCGTATTTCCGCCCTATTGAGGCCAACGAAGGCCCGGTCGTCCGAATGGAAGGCCGCGACGTCATCATGGCGGGCTCGAATAATTACCTCGGTCTTACCCGCGATCCGCGCGTCATCGAGGCGTCGATTGCAGCCATCAGACAGTACGGCACCGGCTGCTCCGGATCGCGCTACCTGACCGGAACCCTCGACCTTCACGTCCAACTCGA
Source organism: Candidatus Kapaibacterium sp. (assembly GCA_025450975.1). Classification (GTDB taxonomy): domain Bacteria; phylum Bacteroidota; class Ignavibacteria; order Palsa-1295; family Palsa-1295; genus JANWLI01. Next base: position 1,010 of record JANWLI010000066.1, read on the forward strand.
GCTCGAGCTCGCAGAGTTCTTCCAGAAGGAATCCTGCCTGCTCTTTTCGACCGGCTACCAGACCGCGCAGGGCGTCATCCCGTCGCTTGTCGGACGCGGCGAATACGTCATCGGCGATAAGGATAACCATGCCTGTATCGTCGCAGCGAATCTGATGACAAAGGGTATGTATGGCGAAGTCATTCGTTATAACCACTTCGACAATGCCGACCTCGAACGCCGCCTTTCGCGCATTCCGCTCGAAGCAGGGAAGTTTATCGTAACCGATGGCGTCTTCTCGACAACCGGCGAGCTCGTCGATTTGCCGGAGATCATCCGGCTTGCAAAGAAGTATAATGCACGCGTCATGTGCGACGATGCGCATGCATCGGGCGTCGTCGGCGTCGGCGGCCGCGGAACGGCCAGCCACTTCGGTCTCGTCGACGAATGCGACCTGACAATGGGCACGTTCTCGAAGACCTTCGCTTCGCTCGGCGGCTTTGTCGTCGGTCCGGAGCGCGTGATCAACTACATCAAGCATACGTCGCCTGCACTGATCTTCAGCGCAAGCCCGACGCCTGCATCCGTTGCAGCTGCACTTGCAGCACTCCGCATTCTCCGCGAAGAGCCGGAGCGGATGCAGCATCTCCTGGAGAATGCGCAGTACATGCGTGACGGCTACAAAGCCCTCGGCTTTAAGATCATTGAAAACACAACGGCCATCGTGCCCGTCATCGTCGGCGATGACACGAAGGCATTCGTGTTCTGGCGCAAGCTCTACGATGCAGGCGTCTTCGTAAATGCCTTTATCTCTCCTGGTGTGCCGGATGGCATGCAGATGATGCGTACGAGCTACATGGCAACGCACGAGAAGCATCACCTCGACCGCATTCTCGAACTCTTCAAGGATATCGGCGAAGAGCTCGGCGTCCTTGATGAGATGGATGCCGCTGCTGCAGAAGTCACTCGCTCATTGGCGCACGAAGAATACAAGCTAAAGAACAAGCTGAAGATCGGTGAAGCAACGTCGCGCAAGGACAAGCTCCGCTTCGTTCGCATGGTTTGGGATCTCTATAATGACGAACCGAACTGGACACCGCCGCTCGAGATGGACCGCATGCGTCTCATCGACGAGAAGCGCAATCCATTCTACACGCATGCAGAAGCAAAGTTCTGGCTTGCTGAAGATGGCGGACAGGTCGTCGGCCGCATTGCTGCGATCATCAACCACAGCCACAACAAGCTGCATAACGATAAGGTCGGTTTCTTCGGATTTTTCGAGTCGGTCAACAATCAGGAAATAGCGAACGCTCTCATCAAGACGGCCTCGGAATGGCTGCAGCTTAGCGGCATCACTGCGATCCGCGGACCGATCAGCCCGTCGATCAACGATGAAGTAGGTCTGCTTGTCAATGGCTATGATAAACCGGCAGCATTTATGATGCCGTATCATCTGCCGTACTACGGCAAGCTTCTTGAGAATGCTGGTTTCAAAAAAGCTGTCGATACCCTTGCCTGGAAGCTTGATGCTGAGAAGACGCTGACACCAAAGCTCAAGCGCGTTACCGATATGATGCGCGAACGCACGGATATCCGTATTCGTAATCTCGACATGAAGCATTACGATCGCGACGTCGCCATCATCAAAGATCTCTATGCAAAGGCATGGGAAGAGAACTGGGGAGCTGTGCCGCTCACCGACGAGGAGATCGATATGCTCGCCAGCGAACTCAAGCAGATCGTTGAGCCCGAATACATTCTCTTTGCCGAGAAGAAGAAGACGGACGATACGGTCGAGACCGTCGGCTTTACGCTCACCATTCCCGATATCAACAAGGCCTTCCGTGCAGGTAAGCAGATCCCACGCGGAATGCTAAATCTGCCGACGGCGATCACGAATCTCATGACCCAGAAGAAGGCGATTGATACGGTTCGTATCATCCTCCTCGGCGTTACCAAGCAGTACCATGGGCGCGGTATCGATGCTCTTCTCTATCGCGAGACGCTCGAACGGGCGCAGAAGAATGGTATCCAGTATGGCGAAGCATCCTGGGTACTTGAGGATAACACTGCGATGAATAAGGCAGCCGAGGCAATGTCCGGCGAGGCTTACAAGCGGTACCGCGTCTACGAAAAGAGCATCTAGCTATAGCGGCGAACGCATCTTGTATACATCGAAATGCGATGTACCATAGAGCGAATCGTACTGCGATGCGTATGAGCTGAAGAAGGGATCTGCAAAGAAGCGATCCCGCGAGTCCTTGTCGCTTCCATTGATGAAGGTATAGTAGTCACCTTTCTCAATGATGAGATACTCCGGCCGCTGCTCTCTAAGCTGTCCTTGCAGCTTAGCAGTCCATGACTGCGGCGTCCAGGCAGTAGAGAGCGGCGTATTCGTCAGGCAGATCGTTGTCGGACGTTTGCCAAGCAACGAGTAGATCTGGACATGATTTCCCCAGAAGAAGATCGTATCTTCTGCCTTGAGTTGAGGCCTGAGTTCTTTCTCAATTAATTGCATCTCCTTCAGCGGGAAGTATCCTTCTTTCTGATCGAGGATCTCTGCTTCATTAATGCCTGCTATTCGATAGTATGGCCACCGAATCGGTTGTCGTAATGAAAGCAGTGGAGAGTAGAAGCAGAAGGCAGCGACCGCTCCGAGGATAAGAACACGCTTGATGAAGTTCGGTGATGACTTCCATGATGCGGCGATCAGCCGGACAACTTCTATTAGGCCGATAGCAGCGATCGGCGCAAAGGCCCAAAGCACTTTCAGGTAATGATAATGGAAGAACTTCCGCTCATATATAGTTGCGAGTAGGCCGATGCCGAGATGGATCGAACAAAGGACGATGATCGAGTTCATGCGGCCTCTCTCTTTTCTTCCGTAATGGACGTACAAGCCGACAGCAGCACAGACGATCACCGACAACGAGAAGACTTCGACAAGCACCATCTGGAAGAGCCGCAGGTACCTGTCGGCAACGGTCTCGAACGAAAGCAGCGACTCGATCGACGAGTAGCCGCCAAGCCAGGTCAGAGATTCAAGCCAGGTATCAAGACCGCCGATCATGCTGAAAAGACCGACAAACGCGGCAAGACCGAGAGCAAGGCCTGCGAAGGTGATGATCGAAAATCTGACCTTCTCTTTTAGCGAGATCGTATCTCTGGTAAAGAGCCAGATAAGTGTTCCGATCGGGATCGTCAGCAAGGTATACTTCAGCAGGAAGAGCAGGACACCGAGCAAGCCAAGCAATAGGCCTCTCTTCGTAAGTGCTGTCCGGTCTTTCTCGAAGCTAAGTCCGATGTTGATCGAAAGTAGTATCGGGACGAGCGCAAAGGTTTCGGCTTGTGCCGTCATCCAGTATCCGGTGCCGGCATAGATCATAATGTTGATGAGAACGGCAATGCTGCTTACTGTTCTGCTCAGGCCGTTACGTTCGAGGAGACGGAAGAAGAGCCACATGGCTGCGAGCTGATAGAGCGCATCGAAGATGCGGATCGCAGCATCATGATCGCCGAAGATCGTTGTCGCCAGGGCATAGATATAGAAGATGACAGGCGGCTTCGTATCGAGGAAGTCGCGAAAGGGAACGGCGCCTTCTCGTACGAGATTGCCGCCGATCCGAAAGGCAGATTGATCATAACCGGCAGGATAGCAAATCATCGCCGCCAGGATGAGAATGCAGCACGATGCAGCAACGACTAATATCCGCTTTTCCGTGGATGGCATTACAGCAAAAATACCGCATCTGGCACAATAGGACACAAGATCATTCGGAATTGACCTTCTTCGTAACTTTGCACTGTGTGGACTAAGATCATAGGGCAAGACCGCGTCAAGCGGATCCTTCAACAGGCCATCCGTTCCGGAAAGCTGCCGAACGGCTACCTTTTTACCGGCACCGAAGGCATCGGTAAGGACGCCGTCGCCATCGAATTCGCTAAGGCGCTCAACTGCGACACGCCGCTGGCTGGTGGCACCGAAGCATGCGATACCTGCGCGGCCTGCAAGGCGATCGGGACGTTCCAGTCGCCGCTGATCCGCATGGTCTTTCCGCTTGCGAAGACCGATAGCTGGTCACAGAAGGACATCGACGAAGAGATCGGCCTTGCATCGGAGCAACTTGCGCTGAAAGCTGACGATCCGTACCATAACATCGTCCTGCCGAAAGCTCTTGAGATCAAGCTTGACCAGATCCGCACCATTCGTCTGGAAGCTTCGCGTAGCGTACAGACTGGCAAGAAGCGAGTTATTATCATATGCGAAGCAGATACGATGCGTACCGAAGCGCAGAATGCACTACTGAAGACTCTCGAAGAGCCGCAGGCTTCGACGCTGTTCATCCTGACAAGCTCGAATCCCGCAAGACTCTTTGCGACGATCCAGTCTCGCTCTCAGGACATTCGATTCGATCTGCTTAACCCTGTCGATATTCAACAAAAGCTTGTCGACGAGAATGAAGTTGAGCCGAAGCAAGCTGAATTCCTCGCCAGACTATCCGGCGGCAGCCTAACCGTTGCCCGCAACATGGCAAGCGAAGACATACTCGAGTTACGAAAGAAAGTTGTACAGTTCTTGCGCGTCGGACTTTCGCGCAGCCGGAAGAATCTGATCGCCGAACTCGATGGCGTCATCCCACGTCGGGGAAGCGAATTTATGGAGCGGCGGCAAACCGTTGAGCAACTGCTCCGCCTGTTTGCGATCTGGTTCAGGGATGCGCTGGCACTTGTCAGCAATAACAAGGACAGCATCATTAATACAGACTTGATGGACGACCTGACGAAGTTTACCTCACGCTTTGGCGACCCATCGCGGCTTGTCAGGGCACTGCATATCGTGCAGCGGGCAGCGAGCGATACACGACTGCAGTTGCAGCTTCGTGAAGTTCTTATTACCATGTCGATCGAGCTCGAGGAAACCCTTCTTCCAAAGGCCGCGTAATTAGCCATTTACATTTCTCTTCAATGCCGAAACGGACTCTCGTAACTGCTGCACTTCCATATGCGAACGGACCCATTCACATCGGCCACCTGGCCGGCGTCTATGTGCCCGCCGATATGTATGTCCGCTACAAGCGTCTCAAAGGCGAAGAGATCCTCTTCATTTGCGGCTCGGATGAGCACGGCGTTCCGATCACGATCAGCGCCGACAAAGAAAAGGTGACGCCGAAAGCGATCGTCGATCGCTACCATGAACTGAATAAGAAGTCGTTCGAGAGACTCGGCATCTCCTTCGACTACTACGGACGAACATCGAGCGAAGAGCATCGCAAGGTATCGCAGGAGTTCTTCCTGCATCTTTTAGAGAACGGCTTTATCGATACAAAAGAAGAGCCGCAACTCTATGACGAAGAAGCGAAGATGTTCCTGCCGGATCGATATGTTGAGGGGACATGTCCTGTCTGCTCGAATCCGGATGCACGCGGCGATCAATGCGACAACTGCGGTACGTATCTTAATCAGACCGAACTGATCAATCCGCGCTCGAAAGTCAGCGGCTCAAAACCCGTCGTTCGTCCGACGAAACATTGGTACTTCAAGCTTTCGGCATTTCAAAAAGACCTTGAAAACTTCATCGAGTCGTATGCAGGGAAGTGGCGCGATACCGTTGTGCAGCAAGCCCGCAGCTGGCTCAAGTCCGGTTTACAGGACCGGCCGATCACGCGCGACCTCGATTGGGGCGTGCCCGTGCCGCTCGAAGGCGCTGCAGGTAAGGTGCTCTATGTATGGTTCGATGCGCCAATCGGCTACGTAACGGCAACGAAAGAGCACTTGCCAGATAACTGGCAATACTGGTGGGCCGAAGATAAAGACCTCGAATGGCTCTGCTTTCTCGGCAAAGACAACATCGTTTTCCATACGATCATGTTTCCGGCAATGCAGATGGGCTACAATAAAGACGGGAGCTTCACGTATCGGTTGACGACGAACGTACCCGCCAACGAGTTCATGAATCTCGAAGGCCGCAAGCTGTCGAAATCCCGTGGCTGGACGATCGAGCCACACGAGATCCTCGATCGCTACGATGCAGATATCATTCGCTATACGATCGCCTGCAATCTTCCGGAATCGAAAGACTCCGATTTCTCCTGGAAGGACCTGCAGGCGCATACGAATAACGAGCTGGCAGATATCCTCGGCAACTATGCGAACCGGACGCTGACGTTCGTCAAGAACAACTTTGACGGCAAAGTCCCGGATGCTGCAAGTGATGAGCAGTATCTCAATTCCATTGGCGAGGCAGCTAAAGAGATCGGCAGTCTATACGAAAAGTGCAGGCTTCGCGAAGCGACGGCTGCAACGTTCGATATCATCCGATCGGCCAACAAGTACTTCAACGATCATGAACCATGGAAGCTGATCAAGTCGAATAGAGACGATGCGGCCAAGGTCCTGAGGACTTGTCTCGAAGTCTTGCGGGCAGTAAGTACCTATATTGCGCCGATCCTGCCGAATACGTCGGATCGAATCAACGGAATGCTGAGTATTCCTGCAGGTAAGATTACCTGGGATAACGCCCATCTTGCATTACTCACAGGCCATGCACCATTGGGCGAGATAAAGGTGCTCTTTCCGAAACTTGAAAACGAACAGATCGAAGCAGAGTTAACACGTATGCAGGAAATGGCAACAAAGGCCGAGCAGCAGACTGCTCCGGTCGTATCGAATGCGAAGATCACCATCGACGACTTCAAAAAGATCAAGCTAAAAACAGCCAAGGTACTCGAAGCTGAAGCTGTTCCGAAGTCCAAGAAGCTTCTGAAGCTACAGGTTGCTGTCGGCGATGAACGCCGCCAGATCGTCGCAGGCATTGCAGAGAAGTATACGCCGGAGTCGATCGTCGGCAAGACGATCGTCATCGTTGCCAATCTCGAATCTGCCAAGCTTATGGGTATTGAGTCGCAGGGCATGCTGCTTGCTGTCAATGATGATAAGGGAGTAGTGTCGCTCATAACTTCAGAGAAGGAATCTTCAGACGGATTGGAAGTACGATAACAGATCATCCCCATGGAAGACCATTTATATCCAAAGAGTAAGAAGGCCGTCAACCTTGCGATCATCGTCGCAGCGCTCGGCTACTTCGTCGATATCTATGATCTCTTGCTTTTTAGTATTGTCAGGATCAAGAGCCTGATCGCTATTGGTATTCCTGAAGCCGAAGCGCTCGATCAGGGCGTATTCCTCCTGAACATGCAGATGGGCGGCATGCTCATCGGCGGTATCCTCTGGGGTATCCTCGGCGATAAGAAGGGAAGACTATCGGTACTCTTCGGTTCGATCTTCCTCTACTCTGTTGCTAATATTGCCAACGGATTTGTCGGCGACCTTTCTACCTATGCAGTTCTCCGGCTCATCGCTGGTATAGGCTTAGCCGGCGAACTTGGTGCTGGCATCACGCTTGTTTCGGAGATCATGCCGAAAGAGAAGCGCGGTATTGGGACGACGATCATCGCAACGATCGGCGTACTTGGCGCAGTGCTCGCCGCGATCATCGCCAAGCAATTCGAGTGGCGGACCTGCTACTTCATCGGCGGCGGCATGGGTATTGCCTTGTTGCTGCTTCGTATTGGCGTCTACGAGTCCGGCATGTTCAACCATGTCAAGACGCAGGCCGTCAGTAGAGGCAACTTCTTTAGTCTGTTCTCGACAAGAAAGAAGGCGCTTAAGTATGCAAGAGTCATCCTCATCGGCCTTAGTACCTGGTACGTCGTCGGCATTCTGATCACCTTCTCGCCGGAATTCGGCAAGGCCTTTGGGATGGCGGTGTTGCCAAGTTCGGGCGATGCAGTGATGTACTGCTATATCGGCTTATCGGTCGGCGATATGGCAAGTGGCGTCCTGAGCCAGATGATCAAAAGCCGCAAGAAGGTGATGGCCATTTTCCTGGGACTATCGGTCATCTGTACTGCGCTCTACTTTACTGTCGCCGGATCGTCGCTCGTTATGTTCTATACGATCTGCTGTCTGCTCGGCTTTAGCGTTGGCTTCTGGGCGATCTTTGTGACGATCGCAAGCGAGCAGTTTGGGACGAACATTAGAGCTACCGTTACGACGACGACGCCGAACTTCGTTCGCGGTGCGCTGGTGCCGATCGCCTGGCTCTTCCAGTTCGGCAAGGATCCGCTAGGCATCGTCGGCAGTGCTGTAGCGGTTGGAGTCATCGTCATCGTCATCGCCTTCGTATCGCTCGTCGAACTTGAGGAGACGTTCGGGAAGGACCTTAACTACATCGAGCCGTAAAATAAAAAAGGCGGAGTTAATCCGCCTTTTCTAAACTTATAAAGCGGTTAAAATGCGATATTCCAGTGCCATGATGGTCCGAAGACACCGAGGACAGCATTCGTCATCCCGAGGAGTCCCATCAGTGTACCGATCATCGAAGCCTTTGCAGCAAGGGCGCGGATCTCGTCGGTAGCGCCACCACTTCCGCCGGCTGCGATCTGCTGCGCAATAAGCGGCATCGCTTTCTTTCCGACCGGCATCATGAAGCCGAAGTTCAGGATCAGCACGACAACATAAACCGACTGCTTCACGGCAAGCCAGAGAAACTGCTCGTTGCCGAACGCGAACCACGGCATTTTGCCGATACCGGCTAAGCCGCCACCTGCAATGAGCAGACCGATACCGCCGATCATACCCATGAAACGTCCGACAGCGAACTCCATCTGAATATTGTAGAGTTCGACCGGCGTACCTTTCGAACGAGCTTTGCGGCCCTTCATGAAAATACCGAATGGCACAAGTGCCAGTACCATTGCAGCGAAAAAGATATGAAAGAACAAGAGAACGTTATACATATAAGGAGTAAATGATAAAAAGAATGAATATGCAAAGCTACGACGCTTTTACCCTACTTCTTGCGTTTACCGACTTGTAACCTCTGCCGGAATCTCTATCTTCGGAAGACGCGTGTTCTCAAAGCCTTTTCGTTTCGCCACTACCCGCCAATCGAACGAGACATTGGAACGTCCACTACGGTTTTCGATGACTTCAAAATAGGTATCATGCTTTACAACGTAGACACCGTTTGTCTCCCCATTCAACTGGATGAAAACCTGGGCCGGATGTTCGGCGTTGATCGTGACGGTCTTCCGGTAGATCTCTTCGAGTGCAACGATTGCACGTCCATCAATAAGTTGTGCTGTTCCGTAATCGCTGAACCATGCGCCGGTCGACTCTTCGGCATGAAGTCCGCGATAGTCGCCATCGGCGATCTTCACTGCAGCATTTTTGGCACCGCCTATCACGTTGAAGTTTCCATTTACTACTACGTCACCCATAAATCGCCCAGCCAGGGATTGTCCATTGCCAATTCCAAGGATGCCATCGGCATTCGCATTGTTTACGGATGCCTGACCAACTACTCCATGAAAAGCATATCCAAATGTACCAATTCCGCCGACCACATTTGAATTATATCCATACACTGCTGCTGAATTTACAAAGCTAGAGTTGATCTTGCCAAGAACGCCGAATACCGGTGAAATCCCTGATGGATTTGTATTTGATCCAACAACAGCAGCTCCCAACGGATTTGTCCATAAGGTACTTACCGAATTACTCGTACCTCTGATAGCCATGAGGTCGACCATCCCACCAGTATTGGTAATATCAAATACGATCGGTGAGACAGCGTTTCCGCTATAGGGAAGGGTAAGGCCTCCGCCTTGTCCATTAGATGCCGATGTGACCCTGCCTTTAGCATCGACGGTGATCGTCGCATTGTTATAAGTACCGGCCGTCACACCTGTTTCCTTCAACGCGGGATTCGGGTACGTCCCACTGAGATCTCCGCCGGCCGATCCGGATGGAGGAAGTGACGCAGGAGCATTCGAGATCTTTGACCACTTCACATCGCCAATGCTAAGCTCTGCGTTCGGCCCGCTGCCATTTGCGACAAGGATGGATCCGTCTGGGCTCGTCACCGAGCCGAGCGATGCATTTAGAGCATACGGAGCAGCTGTTAGCGGCGTACGTGGATCGAGTTCGCTTCCTTCGCCGATCGTGATGCCGAGATAGTACTGGCGGTCAAAGGTAACAGACAGCGGAATCGAATCGAGGATCACAGAGAAGACACCTTTCTGCGTTGTGACGGTCGCCTGCGTTGCGTAGACTTCTACGGCACCGGTCCGCGTCGGATAAAGAACGAGCCGTAGATCGTAATTGCCATCGGGTACTACGACACCATTTTTATCGGTCAGGACTCCCTGGTACGATATTGAACGAGGCGCCTGAGCATAGATAACCGACCCAAGAATGAGAAGAATAAGGGTTAAAGTTTTCATAGAATTTTCAGCAAAGAACGTGACAGCCTACCATTATTCTAACGAATTTGGCAATCCTGCCGTGACATGGGTTTTAATCCTTAGTCGTGCATGAAGGGTATCTAAGTCGTTTAGATTCACCGATCTAATTGTGCACCACCACTGATCCTCTGGGAATCAGGTGCGCATGGTTGCAGGTGTGGATCCTGCATGGAAGGCTGTGGACGGCCCGTACGATTTTCGGGGTGCCTGTCATGCGCTTGGTAAATATAATATATGAGGCGCGAATTTGCAAGTCCTCTTCTAATAAAAAAGTAGCTTTATTTTGAAATCGCCGTATTTTTGCAGCAATGACAAGGAAAATAAGAGTACTTATTGCTAAAGCAGGGCTCGACGGCCATGACCGGGGCGCAAAGGTTATCGCAGCTGCGCTTCGTGATGCCGGTATGGAAGTCATCTATACAGGCCTGCGCCAGACGCCCGACATGATCGTCGAAGCAGCTCTGCAGGAAGATGTCGATGTGATCGGCATTTCCATGCTTTCCGGAGCTCATATGACGCTCTTTCCCCGGATTCGCAAGCTTATGGACGATAAGGGCCTCAATGACGTTCTACTCACTGGTGGCGGGATCATGTCTAAGGAGGATATCGAAGACCTCAAAAAGCAGGGCGTAGGCCAGCTTTTTACTCCCGGAGCCTCGATGCAGCAGATCGCCGACTATATAAGTGAGTGGGTGGCCAAACGTGGAGTGGAGGCTTAGATACGGGTTTTATACACAAAGAAACAAATAAAACGAAGATCGCAAAGCTCTTCGTGATCTTCGTTCTCTTAGTTTCTTCGTGTTAAAAACCCATCCCAGTACGAAATAACGAATTGATAGTGCTCTGTTGAGCGTTTAGAGACGCTCGACAACTCAAGGAAGGGTGCAAGAGTGGTTTAATTGGCACGCCTGGAAAGCGTGTGTGCAGCAATGTACCGAGAGTTCGAATCTCTCCCCTTCCGCTCCGGTTTCCTTATAAGTCCCTGCAATCCCTACACTTTTAGGCATTCCCACGCTTGAATTTCTAACGATTTTGTCAAAAATACCAAAAATTCTTTGGTACGACAAATTGTGTGCGTATATTTGTACTATGTGGTAGCGGTATGTGAAGCGGAATTCACCTGAGTTCTTAATCAGCTGCTAATTTATGAACAACCTTACCTTTATCCCTAATGCCCTGGCGCAATCCAGGGATGTTGTGCTGTATCTTGGACCGATCCCCGCTCTTATCGCATCGGGGCCGGTTGCCTTGCGCCGTCACCACATCAATCAAGCTCCGGCCACAACGGTCGGTTTAAGTTTACCCGACGAAACAGGATTTGCTTCAGCATATGATGCTGTAAGCTTTGTCGTTCTGCAGCTAAAATTTAGCTAGCCCCAGCATCTACTTATCAGGACGGATCTTTCCTATTCTTATCAATAGGAGATCGCCTAGGAGTGACGGCTACAAATGTTGAAGGGTAAAGACTATCATATAAATTTCTGCGCTACTGCGCACAGATCGCACGAGTGTGTTCTGCGATTGCGTGGTGTGCAATATATTCCAATCAACCTAATACTCATTACACAAAATCATGAAGAATCTCTTTAACGTAATCGCTGCACTTACCCTTTTTGTCGCTGTAACCGTATTTGCTAGCCCGGTAAATAATTTTACTGCTAAGAATAACTATGCAGGCCCGGTCGGTGTGGTACGACTCAACACCGCTGCCGGTCCGGTTTATATGAACGTCCCATCACAGGGAGAATTCACGATGCCGGTATCAGATCCGGTCAATAGTGTCGTTATCAACAACTACATCATCTTCCAGGGCCAGATCGGCACGGCAACCCTCGATAATGGTGCAAAAGTAAAAGTGAGCTGGGAAGGTCCGAACGTGATTATCATTAACCCAGAAGAAAACAACTAGTCCCCATTCTATGTAATCTTTAGCCCCTTCGCTTTTACTGTGAGGGGGCTATAATCGAATTATACCTTCTTTTTCTTTCTTTTCTAATAGGTCCAGTATCATTTTCCAGATTGTCTCGAAGCGAAGGATCATGATGCCTTCCTGAATCTCCGTTGTATCAGTTGCTATTGTAAGCAGCTGATCATAGAGTTTTTTCGTTTGTCTCTCAGTCTCCCTATACGAGAATGAAGAATCCTCCATAATTTGAAGCATCTTAAAAAACAAGGCACTTTGTTTAGCCGTCCTTGATCTGAGGTAGCGAGAACGGTATGTGCGAAGGGCGTCCATTCGGCTAATAATGGCATCGAAATCATTCTCCTCAATAAGTAGAAGGACGTGAATTATAAGAACCGCAATGTTAAGACCTCTTTTGTCTTGAGAGTAAACGGGTATATTCCTAAGGAATCGCTTTAAGTCAAACGAAATTGATTGAGAGGATACTGTAGACACAACTTGCTTCAATCGCAGTGAGAATGTTAAATACTGCTCAAAAATTTTCCATCGTTCTTTAGTTTGGTCAAGTTGGAATTGAAATCGCTCGTGAGAAGCAACAGCGCTATATAATTCTGCAGCTCGCTCATAATGCTCTGTCTGCATTGCCAGAAGGAAGTAATTTTCAATGTACAAAAACCATAAGCTTGAGCCTTTTGGAAGAAGCTGCTCAAGCCGTTCGGCTGTTTCTTGTCCCAATATGTAGTCTCTGAGGTAGAGGCAGCTTTCCATTTTTTGCAGGTTAAATTCTCCAAACCGGATTGTCGATGAAAAGGTGGGAGTGTTTTCAAGGTAAATTATGGCAGTATCACTAATCTCGATTACCTCCCGATAGTTGTGTGTTAGCTGCTGTTTTAAGATTCCGATCCTATATGTATTGATTCTAAACTCGAATGTATTGCTTTCATTAATTCTAGAGCGGAGGGTATTGTCATATTCTTCGATTGTCTTGATGGTGCTTGAGTCAGCTACTGTAGACTTGGAAAGTATAAGGCTCATTCTTTCATAATATTCCCTGGCAATCAATTCATCATCTAGTTTTCTTAAAACAATTTTTAGCTTGCTATCGACGAGTTCATAGGATACTCGATCGCCACTATTACCATACAGTCTCCTTAAAACCATCAAAACATCTATTACCTGAGCAGTAAATTGGTACTTCTCGCAAATATTTACAATCGACTCCCCTAATCTAGTCGAATTACGCACAACACCCAGTACAGAGAGTGTACGCATCCAGAAGATCATGCGACTTACTTTGTAGAAAGAGACAGTTAATTCAGAATAGTCTTTTTTAGTTATCTCTAAAAACGACAAACTATTGAGAAGTTTGCTTTTAAGGCGACTTTTAAGAGTGGTGTATTTAGTATCAATAAGTGGACTCCCATATATTTCCTCTGCAGCAGCTTGATCCGAGCTGAATTTACCTTGCCGGACTCCATTATAGAGAACCGCTATATGCTCTTCATTGCTTTCTAAGAATTCTTCGTCAATAAAATCTGGCTTCGACTGGCGATGCCGTGTGACAATCTGGACAAGCTCTTTAAGTTGCTTCATGATATATTTCGCTTAAAATAAGGCCTTTTAGATGTTTCTAACGAAAATACTGTTTATGCCTCGCTTTGCGTGTACTTAAAATCGGCCGTTTTTTCATGTAAGATTTTCCTCTTTGTAGATACAAATATACACATAATATCCTTGCATATTTGTACTACGAAACTGACTTAGCATCTTTTTGACAACGAATTCTGTAGAGCCGGTCGAATTTGCGGCCTGCCAACGATCCGGACAGATCTCCGGGCCAGCAAAAAACAAGTAGTTTGTTAGCTCTATGTAAGATTTGTTCGGTAACGCAACTTTCAGGGGAAGATATAAAGTATCCGGTAAGTTGTTCATTCAAAAAGAGATGACAAAATGGCACTGGTTGAACGTTGAGTTTTGCTGTGCCTTTATCAGGAGGGAGGGCACGTACTCGCATGTTTTGCATGTGAGAAAATGTCGTCAACTGTTCGCATTTTTAGTTCATTGACAACCGATTTTTGTAGCGTAAGCTTCGGAAGGAAATAATATGATTTACGCTTTCATACTCTTCATTCAATCGCTCATCGGCAGCCCGGTTCAAATGGACAGCGCTCAGATGAGTCAGTTACGGTCGAATTACCAGAATTCCACTGTTAATTATGATCAGTCGACCGGCACGGTAACGGTAACCAATCCGAATGGAGGAGTAATTATTATCAATCCCGAGGAAAACAACTAGTAACTCATTACACTACAATAGTATAAGGACTCATCTATCATGGAAACGCTTATTCTTTTCTTGTGCTCCTTGTTCATGACAACACCGTCACTTGATCCGGCGACCATGACGTCATTAGAGTCATCATATACGGCGGGGAGCACGACGTCGTACGATCCTGCAACTGGTAGCGCGATCGTTACGAATCCGGATGGTAGTGTAATTATCATCAATCCGGAAGAAAACAACTAAATTTTTTTTGTATTCTGTAGTTTGTCTTATCAGATCATCTATGTGGTAAGATGATTCTTCAAACAGGCGGCCACGAGGGACTATGACCCCTCGGGATTTCTCTCCCGTCTTGAAAGATAACATGGCATGGGGGCTATTCTTAATCGAGTAGTCCCCTTTTTTTTGGGGTAATTACGAATTACGATTTACGAATTACGAATTGAATACTACCCGATGCCTCGAAAATTAGCTAAAACGCCGCTCGCACGTATCCTGACGAAATGCATGGCCGTTTCTGCCAAAACGTTAGAAACTGGAATGTCCCGGCGCAGTTTCCTTAAAGCCTCGGCAGCTACTGTGTTAGCAGCAAGCCTGCCGCCGATCCTCTCCGGATGTAAGAAAGATCAAGGGCAGCCTACGATTGTGATCGTCGGTGCGGGCGTTTCAGGGCTCAATGCTGCTTACAATCTAAAACGATTCGGAGTCGACTCCAGGATCTACGAGGCAAGTCCCAGGACTGGCGGACGCATGATGTCGGTCACCGGAGCTTTGGGCCCCGGCCTGGTCACCGAATTAGGTGGCGAGTTCATCGATTCGAGCCATACCGATATCCTGACTCTGGCCAATGAATTTAGCCTCGAGCTAATGGACAGGCAGAAAAGCAACCAATCCGGCCTGATTCCGCAGGTTTATTATTTCGATGGTCGAAAAATCGACGAAAAAGAGGTTATTGCCGAGTTTTCCAAAATTGCGTCCAGGATCCAGGCAGATATCGATTCTCTCCCCGATCATTTTAATTTTGAAAATCCGAACGGAGCGGAAGCGCTTGATCGGATAAGTCTGGCAGACTACATTGCCAATCTGGCAGTCCCCGGCTGGCTGAAGGATCTCCTCACGGTCGCCTTTGTGACCGAGTACGGTCTGGAGACGAAAGACCAGTCAGCCCTCAATATGCTCTATCTAATCTCCACGGACACCTCCACGGGGACGTTCGACGTCTTCGGCGATAGCGACGAGCGCTTCAAGATCAAGGGCGGCAACCAACGGATCACCGACGAGTTGACCAAGCGCCTTGAGGGCAAGATCGAGACCTCCCATAAGCTTGAGGCTATCGCGATGCAGGACAAGAAGTACATTCTGACCTTCCAGGCCGGAAATGCGTCAAAGGAGATCCAGGCAGATATTGTGCTGCTAACGATACCATTCACAGTTCTACGGGAAGTAGATATAAAGATCGAGCTTCCCGAATGGAAGAAGCGGGCGATCAACGAGCTTGGCTATGGGACGAATGCGAAGGTCATGGCAGGAGTATCGAAGCGAGTCTGGCAGGAGCAGGGGTACCTCTGCGATGTCTTCACCGATGAGGCGTACCAGCTTGCCTGGGATTGCTCGGAGATGCAGCCGTTTGAGAATGGCGGTGTTGCATTTTATCTGGGAGGAGAAGAGGGACTACGCTCTGGCGAAGGTCCGGCGAAAGACGTTGCGTTGAAATATCTCGATGCGCTCAGCAAAATGTATCCTGGAGTAAAGGACACGTTCAACGGCAATGCCCACCGGATGCACTGGCCGACGCATCGCTTCACCAAGGGTAGCTATGCATGTTATAAGCCGGGGCAGTGGACGACGATGTCCGGAGCGGAGGGAAAGCCGGTCGGCAATCTCTTCTTCGCAGGTGAGCACTGCAGCGCAGACTTTCAGGGATTCATGAATGGCGGCGCAGAGACTGGCCGCAAGACAGCCGAGGCGATCGCAGGGATCGTCAAAGATTGATCAGCGAACCGTCGGCCGCCCGCCTTTGCAGATGCGGCGCAGGTTCTTGCCATCGAGGTCCATCGAGTAGACGTATAGCTCAACGACAGATTCTTCGTCTCCCTTACCTGGCGTGATATCCTTTGCTTCGAATCCGCTGAAGTAGATCGTCTTTCCTCCCGGAGCGACATATGGTGCAGCAGCAAAGACGTTGTCCGGAGAGATCCTCTTAAGTGCACGGGTTTGCGTGTCGTAGCTAAAGATGGTTGCCCAGGGATGTTCGTAATCTCCAGCGCTTGTTTCACCGTCGGCGTCAAAGATAATGTAGCGGTCGTTCTCGGCAGTAGCAATGCGCATCGCGCTTGACGACGACGCCTTCATTGGAAAGAGTGCTTTAAGATCTACAATCGGAGCTCTTGCCTTTGACGCCAACGTATAGGAGAACAGCGTGTCCATATTGTGATAGTAGACGACGTCGCCTGTGCTGTTCCATGCCGGCGAGTAGTTGCCGGTCGGTTCGGTGATGACGTTGAGTTCGGTGCCTGCAGTATCGACAACGGCGATCGCCCAGTTCTTATCTGAATGGTGATTGAAGGCAAGACGCTGCTGATTGGGCGAGACGGCGGGTCCGTAGTTGTTATCGCCGACGACGATCGTCAGCAGCTTGTTGGTCTTCGTCGTGCGGTCATACATCGCCAGCTGGCGGCCACCTTGGGGAGTGTAGAACGTGTAGGCGACCTTCTCAGCGTTGCTGAACGGCGCCGGGTCGTTGCCGGTAAAGATCTTCTTCGGATTGCTGCCGTCGAGGTTCGCAACGTAGAGAACTCCCTCGACTTCGAAGTAAAGCTGTGCAGCTGCGGCAGTGCTTACGGCCGGGACTGCCTGTGGTTCATCGACTTTTTTGGAACAGGAGACGAGCGCTCCCAGCGTGAGAAAAAGTAAGGGTATCAGGTTCACGGAGTTTTCGTTTTGCGGCTGTTCGATGCTTTGGAAACATTATTGATGAGCATGCTTGTCCCCCAGAGGATCAGCAGAACTGGGAAGGCCACATCCCAGAAGGGAATATCGAGATCGAAGATGTTGCGTGCAAGCAGGAACACGCCGATGCACAGCAGGAAAATTCCGAACATGGAGTTTCTAAACATGACAGCTCCTCTTTAGAATG
>JANWLI010000067.1 GCA_025450975.1 Candidatus Kapaibacterium sp.
ATTCTCCAGAGTTGTGAAAAGGACGCTATCCTCTTCACCTACGGCGATAACGACACCTTCCCTCTTTGGTGTCTGCAGGATGTCTACGGTATTCGACGTGATATTCGTATTGTCCAGCTTTCCCTTTCAAATATCGGTTGGTACATCGAGCAGTTAAAGAACAAAGAACCGTGGGGTGCAAAGAAAGTCGCGCTTCCATCGTTTAGTGATGAATCACTGAATGCCCCGGAAGATTCTCGGATCGCTCCGCAGTTTCGTGAGGAAACAGGTGAAGTCGTTTCTGTCGCTTTAACGACTGAAGCCGTGCGTATTATTACCGGCGATAGTTCACGAGGACCTGCAACGTTAGCTTGGAAATTGACCGGCTCATTTGCGCAGGGAGGAGGCAAGTATTTAACCGTTGCCGACCAGGTCGCTCTCGATATTGTTCGTTCAAATATTAATGCTCGCCCGGTCTACTTCTCCGTCACTGTACCGGAAAGTAACCGCATCGGTCTTGCTGAGCATTTGATCGGCGAGGGCATGGCGATGCGTGTGACGCCTGATCGGCAGCGCCCGACCGGCTCCCCGCTTGAAGATCCATTGAATATTGAACGTACGGGTAGATACTTGCTTGATCCGCCACCGACGCCTGAATCCGGACCGCGTCTGGGCATGTATGTGCGCACCTATAACGATCCGAATGCTCGAAGGAGCCATCAGGATAACCAATACTCGATCAACTACCTGCTCCTGTATGTTAACTATGCACGCCGGGCGCTCGATGCTGGGAATCCGCAGGCCACGGTACGTGCTATCGATACGCTCCTGGCGCGCTTTCCACCAGAACTCGTGCGGCCGACGTACTATCCACTTGATATAGCAGCGTCGCTTTATGCACTTGCCGGTAAACCCGAGCGAGCAAAGGAAATGGCCGAGAAAGCACTTGCACGATATAGTGATAAGGGCGGAGTAGAACATCTCTATACCAAAGCCACACTTGCCATGTATGCCGGCAGACTTGATGAGGCGAAGGGATATTACGAACAATCAAAGCAGTCGGGCCAGCAAGCTGAGTTTATGGCCACGCTGAAGATCATGGAGATCGATGCCCGGAAATTCGAAGCAGCAGGAAAAAAGCGTGAGGCCTATGAAATGTACAAGAACATTCTGGAAATGACGGGCGTACCGGAAGATCAGCTTCCTGCAGAGTTCCAATTTATAGTTCAGCGTCGGAATGGATTGGCTAAAGAGCTGGGGGTTCCGAGCGATACTGCTGCTAACTAAGGACGCTTTCTTTCATAAGGCGAACCACAATAGCATCGCAATAGCGATAGCCCTTAGCTGTTAACATAAGCCTGCCATCGACTTGCTTGACGAATCCCTCGTTGAGCAAGTCGATGACGACAGGATCCTGGAGAAGGTCTTCGCTAAAGACTTGTTCAAACGCTTGGATATCTATACCAATAGCTCTCAGCTGGCAATAGAGAACTTCTGTTCGTCGCTGGTCTAACGAGAGGGTTTCGCTGTTTATATACGGAAGACGGTTATTATCGATCGATTCAATGTATCGCTCCAGAGAGGATACATTCCACGCCCTCGTACCACCGACAAATTCATGAGCTGAGGGACCAAACGAAACGTAGTCTGAAAATCCGTCCCAATAGATAAGGTTATGTTTGCACTGCAGCGAAGCAGAACGTGAGTAGTTGGAGATCTCATACTGGTGAAAGCCTTCCTGCAGCATACGCTCCTGGACGAGCGCAAACAGCTCTGCAGCGTCGTCAGTGGGCATCTCACCTACCTGCCCTAGCCGGACCATCCTATTGAGCGGGGTGCCCTCCTCAACGATCAGGTTATATGCGCTGATATGCTCCGTACCGAGCTTGAACGCTTCATCAAGAGAATACCTCACTTTTTCGATCGTCTGCCCCGGCAAGGCAAACATCAAGTCGATATTGATATTCGTGAATCCTGCCTTGCGCGAGAGAGCAACTGCTTTGCGGGCGTCGTCAGCGGAATGGATCCTGCTTAAGAACTCCAACTCATCCTGATGAAATGACTGAACACCGAAGCTAAGCCTGTTAACGCCAAGCGAACGGTAGCCAATGAGATTGGCCTCCGTAACAGTGCCTGGATTACACTCCAGCGTGAATTCGGTGGTATCGTCGAAGCGGAAGTACTCCTTGACCTTGAGTATAATCGATCGAAGTTCTTCGACCGTCAGGAGCGACGGTGTTCCTCCTCCGAAAAAGATCGTGTTGATCCGCCTTCCTGCGAGACTCGGATGCGCCTGCAGTTTCAGATCGATCTCTTTGCACAGCCGCTCGACAAACTGTTGTTGAGAGTCGCGATTCTCTAACGAATAAAAATCACAGTATACGCACTTCTTTTCACAAAACGGAATGTGAAAATACAGACTTATTGCATTCTGATCATTAGCGAATTGCATTAAACAATCTATCCCAACGGATCTTGAAGCTCTGCACTTCTTCCTCGTCCCATCCGTCGACGTTTGCAACTCCCGGAGGATTATACATGGACCAATAAATGAAGAGCGCACTGCCTACGACATTTTCGTACGGGCAGTATCCCCAGTAGCGCGAGTCTTCAGACGCATCGCGGTTATCGCCCATCATCCAGAGGTAGTCGCGTTCGACCGTGTATTTCGATGTCGGCATACCGTCGATAATAACTGTCCCTTGATCGCCGAGGCGGGCCGTATGGCCTTCGCGCTGGATAAAGACATCCCACGTTTCAAAGTTCTCCGGGGTGATGTCGATGACATCGCCGGTCTTCGGGATGTAGACGGGGCCAAACCAATCGCGATTCCAGGATTCCACTCCTTTAGGAAACATCCTTCCGCCACCCGGATCAGGATGCCCCTGAGGGAATGACCTGTCATTGTAGCGAAGTCCTTCCGGATTCGGAAGCATCTGACCGTTGACAAACACTTGCTTATCTCTGATCTCCACGGTATCGCCGGGGAGGCCAACGCATCGTTTGATGTAATTAACATTTTTTTCGCGGGGTTGAACCAGGTCACGATCGCCCGGGTATTCGAATACCACCACGTCACCACGCTGGACGTCAAACGTCTTAAACCCTATGTACGGAATTTCGATGGCCGTAAACGGAATATATTTCGGCGTTTTGAAATAATAGCTGAGCTTATTAACGAAGAGATGGTCACCCACTAAGAGCGAGTTCTTCATTGATCCTGTCGGGATCCGGAACGCCTCAATAAAGAAAGAGCGGATAACGAGCGCAATGATCGCCGCATAGAGTAAGGAGTGCCACCATTTTTCTTTTTTTCTGGGTTGGGTAGGACCGCTATTTTTTGCGTCTGTCCGTAATTCTTCGAGTGTTTTGCGTCGTGATTCTGCCATGCAAGAAGGAAATCGAAAGTGCGTAAACGTTTACCAATACGAGAAAATTACAGTACGCAGGACGTAAGGGCATGTAACAGGGGCATTTGGGGCAAAATCTAGTGCTCAATACGGATCATCCGTGACCGTATTGCCCCATTTGCCTCTAATCGGACGATATAGGCTCCTGAACCATATTTCAGGCCATCAATCGACGCTGAGTAGCGTCCGGGTGAAAGAACTCCGTTAACAATAACGCCGACTTCTCTGCCAAGCAGATCATAGAGCGCAAGTTTCACAAGTCCATCTTCTTTTATTGCAAAATGGAATGTCGAAGACGTAGAGAAGGGATTCGGTGAATTCTGCTCCAAAGAGATAACCGTCCGTGCCGGCCCCCCTGCATCTAAAAGAGGAGCACAAGTACCGGGGATAACAATATGGGCGCCTGAGAGCGTACCGTATGGTGCAGGCAGCGTCGCATAGGCGCTTTTGCCAACGACGATCCGATCAGCACCGTTATTATACAAGATCGTTTCACCTTGTGTTTGCTCGACAGCAAATATCACTTCTTGTGACTGCTCGGCCTTGATCGGCGTGAACTCGAGAGCCAAGAGGAGATCGCTTCCATCGTTCCTCAGAGAATTAGCTCCATTTGGCTTCTCGCCTTTAATAGTAATGAGATCGTTATTTACGATCGGTGAGATCGTCCAGCCATCACTTGCGGTTCCAGTCATACGCACACCTGTAAATTGGAGCGCTTCCGGATTCCCCGTCATTCTGAAAGTAAACTCGAATGCATCGATGCCTTTACGCTCCAGATCAAACGTATCGTTGCGAACAATATTGATCGGAATTTCGAACATCACGGGCTCGGTGACAATGATGCCCTTTTTCATTGCAAAGTCCTGTACCCAGACACTGAGATCGATCGACGCCGTGTGATTTTCTTTTGTCGTTGGACTAAATGCAAGCGAACCCCAGTAATCCGTAGCCGTAATCGTGCCAACCGATGATCTTCCATACTCACGAGAGAGCGCACCCGGGCCCCACCACAAGCTTCGTTCAGCTTCTACAATAAGCGGCGAAAAATTGTCATGCCCGGTCAAGACGATCTGGTGAATGCCACGATCATAGAGTTCGGAATCTGAGACTGTCAGCTCAATATTCGTCTTCGTCGTGTACCGTGCGCGAATAAATGGTGGTAGAGTATCAGGGTTGTACGGGTAGCACCAGGTGAAGCTGCAGGTATTGCCGGCGCAGTCAAGGACATGAACGGTCGCGCAGGCTATAGAATCGACATTTAGCGTATCCTCAACAGACATAGTAAACGCCGGAATAGTCATCTGACAATCAATGCTCATGGGATCCGGAACGCGTATCCCACGGACATTCCTAAACCAGACAGAATCGATGCCCTTATCCCAGCCGATCGTATCGCCATTCGCATTGACATGATAGTCGTTGATCTTAACACTAATGCTCGACATAAATGGCGTGATAACCGGCGTCTCGAAATTCGGGCATAGTGTATCAGGATCTGGATTGAGCGAGTAGCATTGCTCCTCGCTCCAATTTCCAGCAAGGTCCAATGCCTTTACGCAAAATCCTGCGTTCTTCGTTGAGTCAATGATCGAAACTTCTATCGGATAAAACTTTTCGTTACGAAATGTATACGATGGAGCAAAAGAAATAAAGACGTTCTTCAGTTTGTAAACGGCAATGCTGTCGATACGACGGTCCCAATCCCTGTTCTCTTCGACAACGATCATCCAATGCCCGCGGTTGAGGGGATCATCATTAACTGTCACCAGTGGCGCAAGCGTATCCGGCACTGTGCAGTACGTGTATGTTGTATCCGTGTAGTTGTCGGCGACATCCCAGACACGAAGTGTCATACTTGCATCGAGCATTGTGTCGAAGACGCAGACTTTCGCACGATGGATGGCCAAGCCTTCGGTAAACGGCTGAATACGAAGATCCATATTGTTTACTGCGATGACCTCGACTCGCTTCAATCCCTTATCATTTTTTCTCGAATCGGTAAGCAGGAGTGAGTCGCAGCGTCCATTACATGGCTGAGCTCCTGTATAGCCACTCGTCCGCTCAACGGTGGTGATCAGCGGTGGGAGCGTATCGGGAATGATCGGTACTGGATGTGGGGCGAGGCAGAATGTATAGGTCGTATCGTTACCGGCACAATCGATAAAGGTAAAATCAAAACATCCGCCGGAGGTAGAATCGAGCTGCGTGATCGCAATCGTATATGGCTTGCGGTAACAGGGAACATACGCCGGAGTCATCGTGATCGTAAACTTCGACAGATCCGTATTGCTTCCAGGGGTGGCTACCCACTGAACTTTGTCAATCCCGCGATCGGTGGATCGATCATCAACGACAGTAAACGAATCGATAAAAGGGAAACTCGTTGTTTTCAATTCGTTCTTTACCAGGGGCGGGTTGCGATCCTCGTCCGTGCAATCAACAATAATCGGATGCTCGCACGTATCGGCAACGCCACTATTCTGAAATACGGGCGGGTCGAGCGAGCTTTCACACGTAAACTTAAACCAGCTCTCAACCTGCTCATTGCAATCAAGTGCCTTATCAGCAACGACCTTCCAGAAAGCTGTCCCGACACCTCGCTGTGGAATATAAGCCGGACTTGTGAGTTGTGTCTGCGTCTTGCCATTATTACTCGGCAGTGGATCAACGATACGCAGAGAGGGGCCTACGTGGAGCTTCAGACGAGTGTTTTGCGACGCCGGGCCGAAATCTGGAGTATTAGGTATCGGAGAATAGGTGTTGAACGCATAGAATTCTACCGTCGCCGTATCAGGATTGTACCTAGGTTCTTTCCATTTGAAATGCTTCGGATAAAAAAGAATGCCGAAGAGATTTCCGTAACAGAACGTAAATTCCGGAGTCCCATAAGATGTTCTGCCCATCTCTACCGTTTTTTTGGGGAATGCTCCGACCGCCTCCCACATGTATAAGATAGCTGCATCCTCATAATTCTGTCCCCACGGAGCATCGGGAGGTGGGCCCCATAAATAATCCACGAGCGCCCGTCCATACGGCTGCGCCCAGTCGCCGATCGTCAACACTAACGGCTTCTTCAACCCAAGTTTATAGTTCACATCATGGGTATAGCCGGCACCGATCACACCAGGATCGCCTGAAGGTCGCCGTTCAAATGCAGCGAAATACCAAGGGATATCTCCGATCGAGCCATCATACTGCTCCCAGATCGGATGGTACCCGTTGCGTGTAAGCACCGGAGAAGCATCGTTCGCATTAGAACCAACCTGAAGATCAAGTAGGAATTGCGCCTGTGCAAAAATGGGAATTTGCGTATTATTGCGGATCTTCCAACGCATCACGATCTGGCCACTCGTGTCCAGCATTACCGGATAGACTTCCTGGATAATATCACAGCCATCTCTATTGTACCAGGTTGTCGTTATCGTATCGCCCACTTTCTGATTTATTCCATTGGTCAGATAGCCGGCGAACCGGGAATCGGTCTGTATGTTAGTCCCAATATTATTATTGGTAAAGATCCTCCCATTAATATTAACGGTCAGGAATGACTTGCCGTCATAACTTAATCGCGGAGCTTGGGGGCCAGGCGGGGGTATAGAAATACTAATATATCCACTCCCTGCTTCGACCTTTGCCAACACATATTTATTAGAGGTAGATAAGGTATAGTTTTGCGCCTGGACCAATTCGCAAAGAAATAACAAACTCAATCCTATCAAATACCTAGACAACATTGCCTAAATTCGACATTAGTTTTTGCCTATACGTTCCAAATAGTGACGAACCGGTTCGTAGAGAGCAGCCGGATAGAGCAAATGCGCTACCCGGCTTACCCGCTCAATACAAAGAACTTACCGCTCGATGTGTATCGTCCTCGAGCGAACCGTACCATTGGCCTGCAGGCGTGCAATATATGCGCCTGAGCCGTACTTCGAACCATCAACGGTTACTGTGTATCTGCCCTGCGGAAGGATGCTGCTTACTACAGATTCTATCTCCTTGCCGAGCATATCATAGATGCCAAGCCTTACCAAGCCGTCCGTTTTTACAGTAAAACTAAATGTTGTTTTGCCGGTGAACGGATTAGGCGAATTCTGATCGAGCGTTACGATCGATGGCGGCGGTGCACCGGTCTCAAGCGTCGGACTGCACGTGCCAACGATCACGATATGCGACCCCGATAACGTACCATACGGAGCCGGTAACGTTGCGACGGCATTCTTGCTACTCACGAGGCGGTCTGTGCCGTTATTATAAAGGATCGTCTCACCGTTCGGTTGATCGATCGTCAGAATCACTTCCTTGTTGAACTCCGTCTTTACAGCATCGAATACGAGAGCGATGAGTTCATCGCCGGCGACCTTCGTCAGCGACTGGGCTCCGGTCTTTCTGCCGTGAATTCTATACGTATTACCTGTCTGCTGAGGCGGATCGATCGTCCAGGTCTCTGTTGCAGAACCTACCTGACGAACCCCTACTAAATTGACCGCACCAACATCACCGGACAACGTGAACGTAAACTCGAATTCATCGATACCCTTACGATCAAGGCTGAACGTATCGTTCTCGACAAACCAGATCGGCAGTTCGAACTGACCGGAAGTTTCAACAAGCTGTCCCTTGCGCATCTGGAGATCCTGTACCCAGACACCCAGATCGACTCTAGCTGTATGAGCCTCTCTCTCTGCCTGGCTGACATTGAGCGTGCCCCAGTAATCGATCGCTTCGAGTGTGCCGAATGAGGACTTCGAGTAGTTTGGACGAGTGATGACTGTCGACGGAATCGTAGCAACTGCATTCACGTCAAGCTTAAGTGGCGTGTAATTGTCCTCGCCGCTAAGCGTAAGAGACTTTAATCCACGATCGTAAAGCTGTGAGTCAGCAACGTAAGCTATAAGTTGCGTGCGGCTGGTATATCCGACGCGCAGAATCGGCGGCAGATCGTCAGGGCTATACGGATAGCACCATTGGAAGCTATTGATATTGTTCGCACAATCGAGCGCATGGATGGTAATACAAGCGATCGAGTCGATATCAAGGGTATCCTCAACTGTTAAGGTAAATACCGGCGCAACCATTTGGCAATTGACTTTCATCGGAAGCTGCGGAGCGAGAATCCCACGACGACCTGTATACCAGATCGAATCAACACCCTTATCCCATCCTAAGGTATCACCGCCTGCATTCGTATGATAATCATGGACGACAATAGTGGTTCTGGTGCCTGTTGGCGGAGTTGCGATAAAACTCGGACTCAGAACATCCGGGTCTGCCGTCGCATTTGCACAGACACGTGGGCAGTTCATGGTGCCGCCACGCAGATCCTTGGCTTCGATACAGAAGGATGCGTCCTTGGTTGAATCGGCTATGAAGACCTCAAAGCTTGACAACGGAGAATTGCGCGCACTAGGCGGGACACCCAACGGAGGATTGACGAT
Source organism: Candidatus Kapaibacterium sp. (assembly GCA_025450975.1). Taxonomy (GTDB): domain Bacteria; phylum Bacteroidota; class Ignavibacteria; order Palsa-1295; family Palsa-1295; genus JANWLI01. The sequence goes on from JANWLI010000067.1 coordinate 8,828, forward strand.
CACATTGATAGGATTGACAACAAAGATCGAATCGATCAGTCGATCCCACGGGTTGATCTCACTGACGAATACCGTCCAATGGCCTCTGCGAACCGGGTCGTCAACAATCCGAATTTCCGGGCAGGTCGTATCTGGAACCGTGCAATAGATGTAGGTGGAATCTGTATAGTTACCGACAGTATCCTGGACCCGGATAGTGATCGATCCGTCGAGCATGGAATCGACGACACAGATCTTTCCGCGATGCGACTTAGCGGTAAATGGAACATAAAGCACATCAAGTTTCATATTGACCGGTAAACCAATCGCCGCAATACTTTCAAGACCGACGTCGTATTGCTGGTTATCCGTAAAGAGTAGTGAATCGCATCTTCCATTGCACGGAGCTGCTCCGGGATAGCCAGGAGTATGTTCGACGGTGCTGATAACGGGGTTTAACGTATCGGGCGTCGGTATAAGCGGACGTGCTGCTAAGCAAACCGTGTGCGAGGTATCGTTGCCGACACAATCGACGAACGTAAAGTCGAAACAGCCGCCCTTAGTTGAATCTTTCTGGCGTACCGTATACGTCAGTATCTCCTTTGTACACGGAGTAAGCGCCGGGCTTACCGTAATATCAAAGTTGGATACATAGGTGCCACTGCCTGGAGTAGCCACCCAGCTTACTTTATCGATACCTTTATCTTTAGTACGGTTGTCATGTACTTTGAAAGATTTTTCAAATGGGAATACCTTGATCTCCGTCTCGTTATTGACATACGGCGCGATAAAGTCTTCCTCGACGCAATCGATCTTCAAGTGATGCTCGCAGGTATCGCCATCGCCGCTGTTAAAGAAGATCGGGCCGGTGCCACTGAGCGAACTCTGTGCAGTAAATTTTAACCAGCTGTCCATAGTATTAAGGCAGTTTGTTGCCTTATCGGCCTTAATATTCCAGAACGCTGTACCGACACCATACTGCGGGATATAGCCGGCTGCAGGGCCCATGAGCTGCCGCTGTGTCTTTGAATTATTCGGCGGATCAGTCAGAGGACTGAGTATCTGCAAATTTGGGCCGACGTTCATCGTCAGATACGTATTCGCCGATGGCGGACCGTAGTTTGGGTCCTGTGGAATAGGTGAATAAACATCAAAGGCATAGAACTCAACCCTCGCCGTATCCGGCTGGTACTTTGAGCCCTGCCACCGGAAGTAGCGAGGATAGAAGACAATGCCGAATAGCTGACCTGTACAAATACCAAACTCGCCAGTTCCGTACGAGGTACGTGCGATCTCAGCCGTTTTTCCACCTCCAATGCCAACCCCTTCCCACTGATACAGAATTGCAGCGTCCGTATAATTCGTCCCCCACGGAGCTGCACTGGACACACCCCATAAGAAATCTACGAGTGCAGCTGTGCCGAGTGGGCTTCCCCAATCGCCGACGGTCATCTGCGCCGGTTTCTTCAACCCCAGGGTGTAATTAACGTCCTGATTGTACCCGACGCCTGTAATTCCGGTTGAAAATGTCGGCGGATTTGGTAGTTGTTGCTCAAATGCAGAGAAAAACCAGGGTATCTTATACGTGCTCGCATCCGTATAATATTCCCAAATCGGACGATACCCATAGCGGGTGAGCACTGGTGCACCGTCGTTAGGATTTTGTGCTCCGACCTGAAGATCAAGCAAGAACTGTACCTGTCCCCACACAGGAGTGTTGGGAGAATTGTTCTTTACCTTCCAACGAATAACGATCTGTCCGCTTGCTTCAAGCTGTACTCCGTAGACTTCCTGGATAATATCACACCCATTTTTATTTGGCCACGTAGTACGAAGCGTATCGGCAATTTGCTGCGTAACGCCATTATCTAAGAAACCACCAAATCGTGGGTCGCCCGAGATATTACCACCCGTATGATTATTCGTAAAGATCTTATCCCCAACCATAATGGAGGCAAACGATTTCTGCGGGTAACTCAGAATCGGATCAAGGTTTGTCCCCGGCCACTTGCGTATAGTGATGAGCCCCTGATTGTTGGGGTCGATAATGGCAGTAACATGACGGCCTCTATCGGAAATTTTTAACTGAGCATGCGCAGACTCTGCATAGAGGCCAAGCACAACAAGAAATGCCAGAGCAAAGAAATAGAAGGGGGCGCTTTTACGCATTATTCAGCCTTTCGCTAAAGGGGACAGACACATATACTTAACACCAAGAACGACTCGATACAGTACTAGTTACAACCTAATCCAGAAGATATTTAAGCCCTACCGATAGCAATAGCGTGCTAATCTTCCAATCCTGGGCCATATCGTCACGAACGGTAGAAAGTGGGAAATCGTAGGTCAGCATAGGGCTCAAAATGGCCTTATCTGAGACCGGAATGTCGTACCCTCCGGTAAGGAGGATTCCAAGACGTAAGCCTTTAATATTGGCGATCTCGCCGTCTTCAAGCGTCTCTTCCCGGGTGCCGGTCTTCTGGAATGTTACATCTGTGATCACCTGTCCGGTCGGATTACCCGATGGGTCCAGGAGTTCAGCCGAAGTCGACGTCAGTTCACGGGTATGAGTGAACTTACTGGACATCAGGAAGGAGATTCCAGCCGCAGCCTGGACGAACGGTCCACCACGGAAAAATTGGTATTTAACTGCCGGCGCAACAGTGAAGTATGTTGCAGCGATATCTCCATTGCGCTGATAGCGAATGCGACCCTGTGCGACAGAGTCATTTTGCTCATAGCGGATCGAGGTAACATCAACCACATCTGCCGTTGTGGCAAAGCTCTTGAAGTCGATACCTGCCTTAAGGCCGATCGACCACTCGTAATCGAGAGGTAAATTGAATGTTAGTGCAGCAAGCAACCCGGACCCTTTGCCATCTTCGAACGTACACTCACAGATCGCCTGGAAATTTCCCTGTTCACGGTGCAGGCCCAGACCGAGCTCAACACCGACTGTCGGCGGGAGCGCCCCGGGACCGAAGAGGTCGCCACGACTGAGGATCTGTGCAAAGCTCGTCGAGCACATTCCCATGATCGCCACAACACCGATAATTACGTTCCTCATACCGTTACGCTCTTTCTTGCTTACGATCATTGCTTGCCTACAATTCTAACCTCTGCACGACGGTTCTTTGCACGAGCTTCATCGGTGGTACCAAAAACCAAAGGGGCTGTCTTACCAAATCCTTTAACGATCGCCAGCTGATCGCGAGGGACACCTTGGGAGAGAAGGTGTTCGACAACGGCATTTGCACGCCGTTCTGAAAGTTTGTCGTTATACTGTTCCGTGCCACGATCATCGGTATGGCCGAGCACTTCAATACGAACGTGAGGATTCTCCTTCACCTGATGAATGAACCGATCCGCCTTGCTGATCTGCTCAGGTTTGAGATCGCTCTTATCGTATTCAAAGAAGATCATGACGGCATCGATCGCCGAAGGTTGTAAGCGAATCTCACGCTCGACGGTGATCATTGCCTCCCGCTTAAGCGGGATCTCGATCATGCTTGAATGCGGCTCGTAATCTGCGAGCTGAGCGCTGATGCGATACGAACGCCATGGCTGTGCATCGAAACTGAAGGCTGCACTATTTGCCACGTCGGTCTGCACTTTCCAGGTATTGACAACCTGGTTTGCTTCATTCAACTCTTCTAGTACGACCGGTGCTGAAAGCGGCTTGAGGGTAAAGACGTTGGTCACGTGTCCGACGATCTTTGCCTTCGCCGGGGTCAGCTTAATGTCTTCGGAAAAGCCTTCCTCTGTCGCACGACTTGGTACCTGGACTTCGATCGAGCCGGTGACATATCCGTCAGCACCCGCACCGACACGAAGTGTCTTGCCTAAGGGCGCCATTGTTGCATAGTCTTTGCCAGAGGCGCTATTGCTCAGACGCTCACTACTAACGGTAAGAGTGACATCCGGATTAGTGCGGACATACTCTCCGGTAACAGCATCAAGCACGCGTCCACGGAATGCAATAACTTTTGGTTTGGGCTGGGCCGGATTTGCCGATATTCTGTAGAGATCGAAACCGCCCGAACCGCCCGGACGATCACTCGATAGATAGATCGCATCCTCCGAAGGCGGTATCGAGAAGAACAATTCGTCACTGCGGCTATTAACCGAGGGTCCTAAATTTTTTGGAGCAGACCAGCTATTATCTCCGGTACGATATGTAACATAGATGTCATACCCCCCCTGGCCTCCATCAAGCCCCTTGCCGGCAAAATAGAGTGTCTGGTTATCTGCGCCGATCATTGGTGACATCTCATCGTCGCTGGAGCAAAATGAGAGCAGGACAGGCGGTCCCCATTCGCCGGAGCTGTTCTTTGATGACATATAAATGTCCATCCCGCCGGCTCCTTTTTTTCTGTCACTCGTAAAGAAGAGCAACTGGCCATCATCAGAGATCGACGGCTGTGCGTCCCACCACTCTGAATTTACGGTCTTACCAAGTGAGCGAATATTTTGTAACTGCCCACCCATGATCTCGGCTTCGTAAATGTCGCAGCTCTTAAACTGGGCATCGGCACGGTTACAGCACTGCATCACGGCATGCTGGCCATCGTTGGTGATAGAAAGCGCGCTGATATTTTCCTTGCCGGGCAGCTCGACGAATACTTCGGGCTCGTTCCATTCGGTAAGCGACTTTCTCGTCGCCTTAAAAATGGTAGCCTTATCTTTTACACGGTAACTGGTGAAATAAATCGTGCCCTCATCCTTGGTGACGGTCGGTGTTGCATCGTCAGCAGAAGAATTGAGGATGGAAATAGCCTCGATGCGCGTATCGGTCAAACCGCGTTCGAGAACGCGACCGCGACTGGAGTCGTCATCCTGACCTCGCGAGGAAACAGCTGAAAGAAGTGTCAGGAGCGCAAACGTGAACGCTCGGAGACAGGGACGGAAGTTCATGTATATCCGACTACCTGAAATGTGGTTAAGTTACAAAAACGCTCTTATATAGCAAAGGTTACGACACACTTGTGCCATAACCTCCTTACACAACACAAAACTAACGGTTCCGAACGGAAAAGGGTTCGTCACCGGCTCGTAATAATAAACTCCGTCCGGCGGTTGCGGGCCCTGCCGTCTTCGGTCCCATTGTCGGCCACCGGCATCCTGTCACCGTACCCGGTCGCCGCGATCCTGGCAGGGGTTATTCCCATCTGCATGACCGCTCCCCGAACGGCATCGGCCCGTTTTTGGGATAGCTTTTGGTTATAGTCCGGGTCGCCGGTGCTATTGAGATTGTCCGTATGCCCCCTGAGTTCGATCGTCATTGTTGGATAGGCTTTCATCAGGTAGACAATGTTTTCAACCGCTGCCTTAGATGCGGTAGTGATCTCAGCCTTATTGAGGTCGAATTGCACATCGACGAGCGAGATCGACCCGATCGTGGGCGTATTGTTGAAGCTGCGCTCGGCGATGAGCGTGTCCTTCGGCAGGCAGAGCTTCAGGGTCACGACGTGATTGCCGTAATCGCGCGGAGCATATTCGATGAGGTAGAAATTCTTGAGTCTGTGGTAGACATCTTCGAAAATATCATCAAATTCCTGAGAGCCGTACGCCTTATGGTACGATCCGCCAGCATTATTGGCGATCGTCTGTAGGTAGTCAGCATCTGTATTCATTCCGAAATCCACACAGCAAATGATCGTGTTCGTGCGGCGAGCAAGATTGATCACCGAGTCGCGCATGATGCTTGAGCTATTATCGAGACCGTCGGTAAAGACCAGCACGGCCTTCCTTTCATAACCGACTGCATTGGCAACTTGCTCAATACCTCTGGCAATACCATCGCCTATCGCCGTCAACCCGCCATACCCCCGGAGACCATTTTTTTGAAGTCTACTCCGAAGAATCGCCTGGTCCTGGATCAGGGGTGATTCGACCCCGATCTTATCGTCGTACTTTATGAGAGCAATAGCATCTTCGGGCTTTTTCTTCTCGATGAATTTTGCGGCAGCTTCCTGTACTGTCAGTGCCCGGCTATCCCCCATAGATCCACTATGATCCATGACAAGTGCGATGGCTGTTGGCGTGCGGTCGCCATCGGTCACTTCACGTAGTTTGAAATCTTTGATATCTTTTGAAGATCCACCCGAGAAGTCAAGGACCTTGCACCACAAGCCGCGGTTCTTCGCGGCACCGGAAAGGTAGGCGCCGTTCGAATCTGCCAAATGGGCGAACAGTTTGATGCGGCTCGCCGAATTCGCCTCCACCCTGCTAAGGTAAAAGGCCGGCTTTACCTTTGGCGATGCCGGCATTGGAGCAGAAGTGTGAATATAGACGGGCGAGTAGCCCGGCGGCGGTGTTGAATCTTGCGTAGCTGCGGGTTCGCCAAAGCTAGCGCACCCTGCCAGAAAAGACAGGCAACCTAAAAGAATCAGTTTTTTCATGCGTGGTAAGATATTAGCGGTGCAAATATACTTCGTCAACAGGGTGCAGTTTTTTAAGTAATTTTGCCTTTTGAAAAACTAACCCATGGCTGCAAAAATCAAACAATACTGGCTCCTGAAGTCTGAGCCCTCGTCGTACGGCATCGATAACCTCCAAAGGGATAAGCAAACCGATTGGACCGGGGTCCGCAATTTCCAGGCACGGAATACCCTTCGCGACGGCATGCAAAAAGGCGATCTCGCCTTCTTCTACCATTCGTCGACCGACCCGACAGGCATCGTCGGCATTGCCGAGATCGCTTCCGATGCCCACCCGGATCCTACAGCTTTTGACGAGAAGGATAGCCACTTCGATCCAAAATCCTCGCCCTCGAAGCCGATGTGGTTCAGCCGCACGGTGAAGTTTGTGAAGAAATTCAAGGAAGTGGTCCCCCTTGCAGATCTGCGCAACACAAAGGGGCTGGAGAAAATGGTACTCTTGCAAAAAGGCTCCCGGCTCTCTGTTCAACCGGTTACAGAAAAGGAATGGGAAGTGATCATGAAGTTGGTGAAGTAATATTGGGGGTTATGCACCCGACTACCCAGCAAACCGCAGCTGCAGGCGGATAATTATACTGACATCACTTCCTTCTCTTTGGCAACTACAAGTCCGTCGATCTCTTTGACATGCTGATCGGTGCGTTTCTGGACTTCGTCCTCGCCGCGCTTGCGTTCGTCCTCGGAAAAGTGCTCCGCTTTTTCAGCTTTCTTCAGGTGCTCCATGGCGTCACGGCGAACATTGCGCACGGCAACCTTCGCTTCTTCGCCAAGTTTTTTGACGAGCTTGCCTATCTCTTTGCGGCGCTCTTCGGTAAGCGGCGGAAGTGGGACACGGATGAGATTGCCGTCATTGCCGGGATTGAGACCCAGATTTGCAGCCTGGATGGCTTTCTCGATCGCCGATGACAAACCTTTATCCCAAGGCTGAATATTGATCGTATGCGCATCGGGGACCGTGACATTTGCAACCTGATTGAGCGACATCATCGATCCATAGGCATCGACCTTCACCGTGTCGAGCAGTGCTGCCGATGCGCGGCCGGTACGGATCTTATTGAGCTCGTGGTGGAACGACTCAATGGACTTCTTCATCCTGTTGTCGCAATCGGTGAGGATTTCTTTGATCGTTGTCATGATAAGAACTGGTGGTTGTTAGAGTACGACTTTTGAACCGACGCCGTCTTCAGTCAGGACGCGCATAAGATTGCCGCGCTCATTCATATTGAAGACGACGATCGGAAGTTTATTCTCGTGACACAGTGTAATGGCCGTCAGATCCATCACACGAAGGTCTTTCTTTAGCATCTCAGAGTAGGTGATCTCCGGGATGTAAAGTGCGTTCGGGTTTTTCTCCGGATCGCTATCGTAAATACCCTTAACGCGCGTTCCTTTGAAGACTGCATCGGCATTCATTTCCGATGCGCGTAATGCAGCGGCCGTATCGGTTGTAAAGTACGGATTCCCGGTTCCGGCGCCGAAGATCACGATACGCCCTTTTTCGAGATGTCGGATAGCTTTGCGGCGGATAAACGGCTCAGCGATCGCCGTCATGGTAATTGCCGAAACAAGCCGGGTATAGACGCCCTTGGACTCAAGCGTATTCTGTAATGCAAGCGAGTTGATCATGGTGGCCAGCATCCCCATATAGTCACCCTGGACCTTATGGACGCCATCGACACTGCCTTCAACCCCCCGGTAGATGTTCCCCCCGCCAACGACGATGGCTACTTCGACGCCGAGTTTCTGGACGGCGATGATATCATCGGCGAACTGATTAACGACGGCAGGGTCGATCCCGTACTGGCGGTCACCCAAGAGGGCTTCGCCGGAAAGCTTGAGCAGAATTCGCTTATATCGTAATTGCGGCATTTGAGTAGTGTGCAAAAATACGGCGATAAAAAACGCGGAGCACCGTGAGGCGATCCGCGTACTTTTTATGAGTTCTTTTTCAACTACTTACGCAGTAGCGCCTTCGCCGAGTTGGAGACGGATAAAGCCCGATACCGTCACGCCATCGCCAGCTTCTTTAAGAATATCTTTCACGCTCTTGGAAGCATCCTTGATAAAGCTCTGCTCAAGCAACGCGCTATCCTGGTAGAACTTCTCCAGCTTGCCAGCTGCAATACGGTCGATCATCTCTTCCTTCTTGCCTTCGTTGCGGAGCTGTGTACGGTAAATATCGAGTTCTTTCTCGATGACGGTCTTATCCATGCTTTCGCGGTTAAGCGACATCGGATTCATCGCAGCGATCTGCATTGCGATATCACGTCCGACCCCATTGGCCTTGTCACCGCTCACACCTTCGATGCCGACAAGCACACCAAGCTTTGCACCCGGATGGATGTAGCTCACAACTGCGCCACCTGCTTCGAGGATGTTGAAACGACGCGCATCGAGCTTCTCGCCGACACGACCGGTCTGCGCGCCAACTTCGTCAGCGATCGTCGCGCCGTTCGGAAGTTTCGCATTGTTAAACTCATCCTGCGACTTCGGCGATGCGGCGAGCGCAGCATTGGCAATATCCTGAGCGAAGCTGACGAACGAATCGTTACGAGCAACGAAATCCGTTTCGCAGTTAAGCTCGGTGATCGCAGCTTTCTTCCCATCGGAAGAAACGGCTGTTGCGATCACGCCTTCTTTTGCGACACGGTCAGCGCGCTTTGCTGCGCTGGCAGCGCCTTTTTTGCGGAGGATCTCAACTGCTTCCTGTTCACTACCGGCAGCTTCCTCGAGGGCTTTCTTGCAATCGCCCATTCCGGCACCGGTCATATCGCGAAGTTTTTTTACTTGTTCTGCAGTAACTGCCATAATCGTATCCAATATTTAAAAATTGTACTTAGTAAAACGGCGAGCTTGGATGCAAGTCTCGCCGTTCTTAAATTTGACTGTGGTGAACGGCTTATGCGCCAACCGCTTCTGTTTCGGTCTCCTCGATCTCGTCTACGTCGCTTTCCTTCTGCATACGCTCTGCTTCGGTCGACTCGTCAAGCTTACGAGCTTTCGCAGCTGCACGGCCTGCATTGATCGCATCGGCGAATGCATGGACGAAGAGCTGGACTGAGCGGAGTGCGTCGTCATTTGCGGGGATCAGGTAATCGGCAAGATCCGGATCGACGTTCGTATCGACAAGCGCGAAGATCGGGATACCGAGTGTCCGTGCTTCTTTAACGGCAATATGCTCTTTCTTGATATCAACGATGAGCATAGCGCCGGGGAGGCCGCGCATATCGGCGATACCACCGAGAGCGGAGTCGAGCTTCGTTCTCTCGCGTGAGAAAAGGAGCTGTTCTTTCTTTGTATAATTTTCGATCGATCCATCGGTCTCCCACTTCTCGATCGTCTGCAGACGCTTAATGGATTTACGGATGGTCGTAAAATTGGTCAGCATGCCGCCCGGCCAACGCTCGGTTGCATGGAACTGCCCGCAACGGATCGCTTCTTCCTTGATCGCATTACGAAGTTGCTTCTTCGTACCGACAAAGAGGAATCGCTTACCTTCGGCAGCTAAACGCTCGGCGGCATTAAGTGCATCTTCGGCAAGTTGCTGGGTCTTGTTGAGGTCGATGATATGGATGCCGTTGCGTTCCATGAAGATGTAGGGTTTCATCTTCGGATTCCAACGACGGGTCAAATGCCCAAAATGAGCACCTGCTGCTAAGAGGTCTTCTAAAGAAATGCGCATGTTGTATTTGGTTATTGATCTCTACGCTCTCTCAACTGCGTCACGCTTCGTAAAGAAGCGCACCATCGCAGCATCGGCAAGAACGTATACGTGATGTAAAACATGTTGCCGGCCTCGCGAAAGGCCAGCAACAACACTTGGTTATCGCTTCGAGAACTGGAAGCGCTTACGAGCCTTCGGACGGCCCGGCTTCTTACGCTCGACCATTCGTGGGTCACGGGTCATGAGCTCTTCTTTACGAAGAACACTGCGATTCTCCTCGTTGAGCTGAACGAGCGAGCGGGCAATTCCCAAACGTACTGCGCCGGCCTGACCGGTCGTGCCGCCACCGTTGACGTTCGCACGGACATTGAAGTTGCCATACTGGCCGGTTGCCTTTAACGGGCGGACAACATCCTCACGATGGATCTCGTTAGGAAAATAGTTCTCAAACGAACGACCGTTGACAACGATCTCAATGGGCTTACCGGGCTCTGCCGGAAGCAATGAAACTCTTGCTACTGCGTTCTTACGACGACCTACGAGAATCGCTGCCTGACGTGACATAATTTCTTCTTAGTTGATTGCGAGTTGTTTCGGTTGCTGAGCGGCGTGCGGATGGTCCGTACCGGCATAGACTTTTAATTTCATGCCGATCTTTTTGCCCAGCGACGTTTTCGGAAGCATACCCTTTACTGCGTACTCGACGATACGATCGGGATGCTTGACGAGAAGATCTTTGAATTTCTCGAACCGTGCACCACCTGGATAGAGTGTATTGCGGTAGTACTCTTTCTGGTCCATACGCTTACCGGTCATTCTGATCTTGCCGGCATTAATAACGACGACAAAATCACCGGTATCGATATGCGGTGTGAAGGTAGCTTTATGCTTCCCACGAAGAACGCGTGCAACCTCTGTAGCCAGACGGCCAACGGTCTTGCCATCGGCGTCGACAATATACCAATCGCGCTTAACTTCGCCTTGTTTGGCGGAATACGTGCGCAGCGTTTTTTCGATCTTCGTACTCACAGCTTAAAATTCCTTAATCTACGTTTGAGCCGCGTTATAAGCCTTTTCCGGGCTGGTTAGTTCCGGTTTTTGGTGGTTTTCAGGCAATCGGGCATAAAAAAGCCATGCGTTCCAGCATGGCTTTATAATTAAGCTAAATTAAACGATAATTATATGCCGAAATCGACGCCGACGACAAAAAACGTTACCCCAAAACCAAGAAGAGCCCTTAATGCAAGGGATCTCGAGAAGAAATACCGGGCACCCGCATTCCCTGCGAAATAAACTCCGCTATTCCAAGTGTCGGCAAAGGCGTCGCCACCTGACGGACCATCATAATTATAGCTCCAGTTATGGTAACCCAATCCTAATCCGAGGAACGGGTCGAACTTGCCATCACCGACTTTAAAGTGATAATTACAATAGGCGCCTAAAGAAATTAGGGACCAGTTGTAGCCTGACCCCCAGTCAAATGACGTATAATCACCACGAATGGAGACCGCAAGCATGCCATCGCCGAGTTGTCCTGGCTTATTGACGCCGAATTCAAAATTTGCGCCAAAGGTGGGAGACCCCTCATATGCACTTAAACCGATATGCGGGCCGAGAAACATACTGCCTTCACCAAATTGTGCTCTGCCGAGCAATGGAAAAACTGTTAAAGCAGCAAGAAATAAAGTTGAGAGAGCTTTCATAGTCCTTTTCAGAATGATTAAGTTAAGACAAATATACCACTCTTTCCGGGAAATTATCCAGTAATACGAGGACGCATGACTTCATAGAGCATAATACCTTGGGCAACACCGACGTTAAGCGAGCCGACCCCGTCGATCATGGGGATCATTACCTTACCTGAACATGCACTGCTAACCTCTGGAGTAATGCCATGCCCTTCCGAGCCAAAGACTATCGCAGTACTCCCGCTAAAATCCGCTTGCCAGATGGCAGGCGTAGTGTCTGCGATCTCAGAGGCAAATACCGCTACACCATGATCTTGCAGGAAAGCAATGGAAGAAACGAGATCGGCAGTGATCGTCGGAAGCTTGAATACCGCTCCCATTGACACGCGAACAGCTCTGCGTATCCAGGGACTAATACATCTGTTATTAATAATGACAGCCGTTGCTCCCATAGCCTGTGCTGTTCGATACAGGGTCCCCATGTTCTCCGCATCGGCAATAGTGTCAAGAAGGACAAAGAGCTGCCGTTTCGTCCTGTCGACAACTTCTTTGAGTGCAGGTTCTATTGGGACCTTCCCTGCCGCAAGTATACCCTGATGGAGCGTGAAGCCAACGATCTTTTCCATTGCCTTATTCGAAGCGATGAAAATTGCTGCGGGTCTATCCTGCTGGTGTGCATCGATGAGCTGTCGCTTCTGGTGAAAATGCTCCGCAGTCAGGTAGAGCGAAATGATCTCCTGCTTACTTTGGAGCAGCCTGCTCACGATCTTCTCACCTTCAGCAATAAATATTCCTTCCTCGCGTGGAAGTTTAAGATCAGCAAACAACGATACTGACTCGCTCGGATAATTTTCGTAGACGACGGACTGCATTCCTCATTAGGGTTATCGTATGATAACGGGGATTACCTCCATTTTATCGCCACTTGTTAGACGCAGATAATAGACTCCTGGTCGACAATCAAGAGCGATGGTAACTTCACTTGATTCTGCTGTCCTGTGCAGGACCTGTCGTCCGAGTTGATCAACAGCTTCAATAACTGCGCCCGCTGCCATGCCTGAAATGCCGACCCTCTCATCGGCAGGGTTGGGAACAACCCGAACCGAGCGGCTGCTAATTAGTGCTCGCTCTTCTTGGACATCGGACCTTCCAGTCCTGATGAGCTCGAAAATTCTGTCCGGTCGCCAGACTCCATCCCAGATGTTGCTTGTCGATACGAAGATCCGTCCATCGGGAGCAAAGCAGACATCGCGCAACCGCTTGGCGTAGATCACCGTGTCTGGTACTGAAAGTTGAATCTTGTACCGCTCCTGAGCGATCACCTTCGTTCGCGACTCGTCCAGCTTAGCTGCCATAAGCTTTGATCTTTAAGTGTCGTTAGCAGTATGGAGTTTTTCCATTCTGGCACCAAGTCGCAATTATAGTATTCCATGCCGGTCACCGCAAGTGTCGGTGTCCAGGCTACCATCGGTTCTACGATCGAGGAGTCGTTGCAAGATTGTTTCTCACCCTCTTTATCGCAATAGCCATGGACGAGCGGCCAGCCGTAATTCTTACCCGGCTTGATGATATTGATCTCGTCGTCAGACATATCACCGTGCTCGCTGCTATAGAGTATCCCATCCGGACCGAAGAACAGTCCTTGCGGATTCCGATGCCCTTTCGACCAGACCGGACTTCCCTTCCAGGGATTGTCCTCGGGAATCGAGCCGTCAAGATTCAACCGGAGTATCTTACCGTTCGGACTTTCATCCTGCTGCGATAACTGCGGCTTGTAATAGGTCTCGCTCGTCGAAACGTACAGCTTGCGATCCGGGCCGATCGCTACTCGTGCTCCATTATGCAGTGTATATGCTTCAATGCCATCGAAGAGCGTTGTCTTGTCAAGCAGTGTATCGGCCTCATACCTGTAGCGAACTACTTTTTCAATGAAGAGTACTGTATCCGGTACTGTGGTGGAGTCGCCATAGGTATAGACGATATAGACGAACGGCGTATCCGGAAAATCAGGATGAAAATCGAAGCCAAGCATGCCGCGTTCTCCGAGGCAGTAGACTTCCGTTTCATAGTGGATCTTCTTGATCTCGCCAGTCTCGGGATGGACTCGCTTGAACCAGCCGGCTCGCTCGGTGAACCAGATCCAATCATCGTGGCCCCAGCGGATCTCCCAGGGCACATTCAGTTCTTTGGCGACATCGCGCGTTCGGTAGTCGATCCGTTGTGCATAGCTAGCGACAGCTGGCAACAGGATCAGTGCAAGTTGTAAGGACCTCCAAACATTGAGCATGGTAG